>CAMLCW010000126.1 GCA_946478645.1 uncultured Variovorax sp. | reverse complement strand
CGAAAGCTGCATCTACCTGGGCTCGTTCTCGAAGGTGCTCGCGCCCGGGCTGCGGCTCGGCTTCCTGGTGGCGCCAAAGGCCATCTACCCGAAGCTGCTGCAGGCCAAGCAGGCGGTCGACCTGCACACGCCGATCTTCACGCAGCGCATGGTCTCGGAAGTCATGAAGGACAAGTTCCTCGACACCCACGTGCCGACCATCCGCGCGCTCTACAAGCGCCAGCGCGACGCGATGCTGGCCGCGCTCACGCGTGAAATGGCGGATTTGGACGTGAAGTTCAATGCGCCCTTGGGCGGCATGTTCCTCTGGGCCCGAATGCCCGAGGGCATCGACACGGTGGCACTGCTGCCCAAGGCGGTGGAGCGCAACGTGGCCTTCGTGCCGGGCGCGCCCTTCTATGCCGGCCAGGGCGATCCGCGCACGCTGCGCCTGTCGTTCGTGACCGCCAGCGTCGACGAGATCGACACAGCGATCGCCGCCCTCGCCGCCACGGTGCGCGAGGAGCTCGCCGCGCTCGGCACGGCGCGCCAGTTGGCGCCCGAACCGGTCTGAGCGCCATGCACATCGCGATCCTCACCTTCGACGGTTTCAACGAGCTTGACTCGCTGATCGCGCTCGGCGTGCTCAACCGCGTGAAGCGCCCGGGCTGGCGCGTGACGCTGGCCTCGCCCTCCGCCACCGTCACCTCGATGAACGGCGTGACGCTGCACGCGACCTCGACGCTCGAGGCCGCCTGCGAGGCCGAGGCAGTGCTCGTGGGCAGCGGCATCCGCACACGCGAGATCGCCGCCGATCCCGCGATCATGGGCGTGCTGCGCCGGCTCGATGCAAAGCGCCAGCTGATCGGCGCGCAATGCTCGGGCACGCTGCTGCTCGCCAAGCTGGGGCTGCTGGGCACCGTGCCCGCCTGCACCGACCTCACGACCAAGCCCTGGGTGCAGGAAGCCGGCGTCGAGGTGCTTGCGCAGCCCTTCTTTGCCGATGGCAACGTCGCGACGGCGGGCGGCTGCCTGTCGGCGCCCTACCTCGCGGCGTGGTTCATCGCGCGCAGCGAAGGCCTCGAGGCTGCGGCCAGCGCGCTGCACTATGTCGCGCCCGTGGGCGAAAAGGAAGACTACGTCGCGCAGGCGCTGCGCAACCTCCGGCCGTACCTGCCGCCGGCCGTGGCCGCCGAGGCTGCATCCGTCCAAGAAAGCTGAAAGAAAAAAGCCATGCTCAACATCTGGGGCCGCATCAGTTCGATCAACGTGCGCAAGGTCGTGTGGTGCGCGCAGGAACTCGGGCTCGACTTCCAGCGCACCGAGGCCGGCGGCCTGTTCGGCGTGGTGCAGACGCCCGAATACCTCGCGCTCAATCCCAATGCCACGGTGCCCACCATCGACGACGGCGAAGGCGCGGAGCGCGTGACGCTCTGGGAATCGAACGTCATCGTGCGCTATCTCTGCGCCAAGCATTCGCACGGCAACTTCTATCCGAGCGAACTGCCGGCGCGCTTCGACGCCGAGCGCTGGATGGACTGGCAGCAGACCATGCTCAACCGCGCAAGCCGCGATGCGTTCGTGCAATGGGTGCGCACGCCGCCGGCCGAGCGCGACCCGGCGCTGATCGCGGCCTCGGTGTACGCGAGCGAGGCGCTGTTCACGCTGCTCGACGCGCACCTGGCGCGCTCGCCCTACATGGTGGGCGAGCGCTTCACCATGGCAGACATCCCGATCGGCTGCGAAGCCCACCGCTGGTTCGGCCTGCCGCCGCTCGAATACCAGCGCCCGAGTTGGCCGAACCTCGAGCGCTGGTATGGCGAGCTGCTCTCCCGCCCGGGTGCGCGCGGCGTGCTCGACCTGGGCCTCGAATGACATTCCTGCTTCGGATCCGATGATGAAATCCCGCCCCTTCAAGCAAGTCGACGTCTTCACGGCGAGGCCCTTGCGCGGCAATCCGCTCGCGGTGGTGCTCGATGGCAGCGGACTGGACGACGCGGCGATGCAGCGCTTCGCGCAGTGGACGAACCTGTCCGAGACCACCTTCCTTTTGCCGCCCACCGACCCCACGGCCGACTACCGCGTGCGCATCTTCACGCCGGGCGGCGAGCTGCCGTTTGCGGGCCATCCCACCATCGGCAGCTGCCATGCCTGGCTGCAGGCCGGCGGCAAGCCGCGCGCGGCGGGGCGCATCGTGCAGCAATGCGCGGTGGGCCTGGTGCCGCTGCGCCACGAGGGCGATCGGCTGGCCTTTGCGGCGCCGCGGCTCCAGCGCAGCGCGCCAAGCCCCAGCCTGCTGGCCAAGGTGGCGGGCGCGCTCGGCCTCAAGGCACAGCAGGTCGTCGCGGCCCAGGTGCTCGACAACGGACCGGTCTGGTTCGGCCTGCTGCTCAACGACGCCGACACCGTGCTCGGCCTGGCGCCCGACCACCGGATGCTCAAGGAACTGGGTGTGAAGGTCGGCGTGGCGGGCGTGCCCGCCGGGCCCGAAGAGGCGATGCTGATCGGCCGCTCCAACCGCGAGGCACGTGCCTTCGGCGGCCGGCAGGCCGGGGGCCCGCCGGCGCAGGCCGATGACGCCGATGACGGCGCGAAGATCGACCTCGAAGTGCGCGCCTTCGCCGCGCCCATCGGCGTCGAAGAAGACCCCGTGACCGGCAGCCTCAATGCGGGCTTGGCCGAATGGCTGATCGCCGACGGCCTGATGCCCGCGCGCTACCTGGCCGCGCAGGGGCAGTGCCTGGGCCGCGCGGGCCGCGTGCACATCGAGCGCGATGCCGACGGCACGGTGTGGGTGGGCGGCGACGCCGTCACCTGCATCGACGGGCAGGTCACGCTGTAAGGCGGGTTGCGCCATGCAAGCCCGGCTCGACCACCTCGTGATTGCCGCCGCCTCGCTGGCCGAGGGCGTGGCTTGGTGCGAGGCCACGCTCGGCGTGACGCCCGGACCCGGCGGTTCGCACCCGCTGATGGGCACGCACAACCGGCTGCTGAACATCGCGAGCGACGCTTTCCCGCGGGCCTACCTCGAGATCATCGCCATCGAGCCCGGCAAGAAGCCCTCGCGGCCCGGCACGCGACGCTGGTTCGACCTCGACGATCCGGTGCTGCAGGCGGCGCTGGTGCGGCACGGGCCGCGGCTCGTGCACTTCGTCGCGAGCGTGCCCGATGCGCGCATCGCCGTGCAGGCGCTCGCCCACGACGAGCGCATGCCGATCGATCGCGGCCCGCTGCTCGCGGCCTCGCGCGACACGCCCGCGGGGCGGCTCGAATGGCAGATCACCGTGCGCGACGACGGCCAGCGCCTCTTCTACGGCGCGCTGCCGACGCTGATCGAGTGGGGGCCGGTGCATCCCACCGACGCGATGCCGGCGTCGGGCCTTTCGATGCGCTCGCTCTCGGCCACGCATCCGCGCGCGCCCGATCTCGCGGCCGCGCTCGCGGCCATCGGCATGCAGGCCATGGCCCTGGAGCCCGGCCCGCCCGACCTCGTCGCGGTGCTCGACACGCCAGGCGGCCCCGTCACGCTTCGATCGGAAGGAACCTGACATGCTGACCTTGACCGAAATCGCGTGGTTCGCGCTGGCCTCGGTGCTGCTCGCACTCACGCCCGGGCCGAACATGATCTATTGCGTCTCGCGCACGCTGGTGCAGGGCCGCCGCGCCGGACTGATCTCGCTCGGCGGCGTGCTGATGGCGTTTCTGGTGCACCTGTTCGCGGCCGCGCTCGGGCTCACCGCGCTGCTGCTCGCGGTGCCGCTCGCGTTCGATGCGATCCGGCTCGCGGGCGCGGCCTACCTGCTGTGGCTCGCGTGGCAGGCCGTGCGGCCCGGCGGCCATGCGCCCTTCGCGGCGCGCGCGCTGCCAGCCGACCCGCCGGCCAAGCTGTTCCGCATGGGTTTCCTCACCAACCTGCTGAACCCGAAGGTGGCGATGTTCTATCTCTCGTTCTTTCCGCAGTTCCTGCATCCCGAGCGCGGCTCGGTGCTGCTGCAGAGCCTGCAGCTCGGCGCGGCGCAGATCGCGAGCAGCGCCGCGGTCAATACGCTCATGATCCTCGGTGCCGCGGGCATCACGGCCGTGCTGTCGCAAAGCGCGGGCTGGCTGCGCGCGCAGCGCTACATCATGGGCAGCGTGCTCGCGGCCATGGCCGTGCGCGTCGCACTGACCGAACGCAAGTAGCCGCAAGGAAAAGGACACGCGCGATGAGATTCACCCGCGAAGAGATCGAGGCGGCGCTGCGCACCGTGCGCACCGCCATGCCGCCCACGCCGCAGTACGCCTGGCCGCTGCTGGCCGAGCGCCTCGGCTGCACCGTTTGGGCCAAGCACGAGAACCACACGCCGGCCGGTGCCTTCAAGATCCGCGGCGGCCTGACCTATTTCGAGACGCTCGCGCGCGAGCAGCCCGGCGTGCGCCATGCCATCAGCGCGACGCGCGGCAACCACGGCCAGTCGGTCGGCTTCGCGGCGCGGCGCCACGGCATCGCCGCCACCATCGTGGTGCCGCACGGCAACTCGCGCGAGAAGAACGCCGCCATGCGCGCGCTCGGCGTGCAGTTGGTCGAGCACGGCGACGATTTCCAGGCGGCCGCCGAGCATGCAGCGCTGCTCGCGGAGCAAGAGCGGCTGCACCGCGTGCCGTCGTTCCACCGCGAGCTGGTCCGCGGCGTGGCCACCGCGTACGTCGAGTTCTTCAGCGCGCTCGCCGAGGCACCGCCCGACGTGCTGTTCGTGCCCATCGGCCTCGGCTCTGGCTTTGCCGCGGCGTCGGCAGCGCGCGCGCACTGCGGCGTCTCGACCAAGCTCGTCGGCGTGGTGTCGGCGCATGCCACGGCCTACCGCGACTCGTTCCATGCCGGGCGGGCCATCGAATCGCCGGTGACCACGCGGCTGGCCGACGGCATGGCCTGCCGCACGCCGGTGCCCGAGTCGGTCGAGGTGATCCTGCGCGAAGCCGACGACGTGATCACCGTGACCGACGATGAAGTCGCCGCGGCGATGCGCATCCTCTTCAGCGACACCCACAACGTGGCCGAGGGCGCGGGCGCCGCGGCGCTGGCCGGGGCGCTCCAGCAGCAGGAGCGCTGGCGCGGCAAGACGGTGGGAATCTGCGTGACCGGCGGCAATGTCGATTCGGACATGTTTGCGGGGGTGCTTGCAGGCGTGAACAGATCGACGCCCCGCCGATAAATCGTCGGCCTGGGCAGAACAGCCAGACGGAAGCTCGCGCCCCTTCCCCGGGCGACAGTGCGTCCCGAGCCCCCGCATCGGGGCGCAGACATTCTGCAACATCACCCGGACGCCGGTCCTGTACCCTCGAATCTCCTACGAGGGAGCCCGAGCGCATCGAGGGCTTGAACACTGCGCCGGCGGGCGATCAAGCCCGCGGCAACCCTGCGAATCGTCCGAATCGGGCACTTACAATCATGAAATTGACGCCCCTTACAGAGGCGGGGGCCCCTAAAAATGAAGCAGAACATGTCAGTAGAAGAAGCAGAATCAAAATACAACGACGCCTTCTACACACAACATCTTTCAGGAAGTGCACGTTCTGCCCGCGCGATCCTTGGTCGGCTCTGGACTTATTTCAACCCGTCGTCGGTGCTGGATGTGGGCTGCGGATACGGTGCCTGGCTTCTTGCAGCGCAAGAGCTTGGTGCCCGTGACCTGTTAGGCCTTGATGGCGATTACGTCGACCGCGGCGCGCTTCTTGTCGACCCGTCGCAGTTCGCACCCACCGACTTGCGCACAGAGATATCCATCTCCCGGCGCTACGATCTTGCCCTGTCGGTGGAAGTCGCCGAGCACCTGCCTATGGCGCGCGCGCAGGGCTTCGTGCGTGACTTGTGCCGGGCAAGCGATGTCGTTCTATTCTCCGCAGCGACCCCCTATCAAGGCGGCGAGGACCATGTCAACGAGCAGTGGCCCGAATATTGGGGCATCTTGTTCAGGCAGCAGAAATACCGCTGTTTCGATCTTTTTCGAAACGAGTTCTGGCGGGACCCCAATGTCGAATCTTGGTATGCGCAGAACGTCTTTCTTTTTGTCAAAGCAGAGAATCCGCTTTGCGAACGCCTCTCGAAATATTCTGCTGATGCGCAGGTCCTGTCTCGCGTCCACCCCGAGATTTTCCTTATCAATGTGACCCGGTATCGACCGGATGCAACGCAACAGCTTCAACACGAAATAAGCGCCTGGGAATCCGTGGTGTCGGCTTACCGTGACGGAAGCCTTGAACTTCCGGACGTATTCGCGCCGTCGACGGATGCGGATCCGCTGGCGAATCCCTTCGCACCCGGGCGCTTGAACTACCGCGATGCTTCCGCTCTCAGGGCAGAAGTGGCGGCGGCTGCCGCCGCCAGCGCGGCCGCCGCAGCGGCCGACACGGCGGCCAGCGAGCGACGCCTGCGCGACGAGCGCAACAGCATGCAGAACGCGCTCATCGATGTGGCCGTACGCCTGCATGAACGCCAGGCGCAGGAGGCCGTACGCGCGGCCGTACAGGCACAGGACGCAGGGCGGCATGAACCCGCGCCGCAGCAGCAGTCCCTTGCCCATGTCCTCAAGCGCGCCATGCCCGAGCCGCTCAGGCGGCAGCTGCGGCGCATCCGCGACGAACTCGATGTCCGCTACCTGAAATCGTCCGGCCATTTCGATGCCGCGTGGTATCTGAAGCGCAATCCCGACGTGCAAGTGCTCGGGACCGATCCGGTACGCCACTTCGTCACGCACGGGGTCCGTGAAGGCCGCAATCCGCGCCCCGATTTCGATATCAACGCCCATCTGAGCAGCCGGGTGAAGGGACGGTGGCTGCGGCGCAACGTATTCGTCGAGTACCTGCAGCAACGCCAAGGCGACGAAGGCTTCGCACCCGTCGGCCCCGAGCGCGAAACGGCCATCGAAGCGGATCCATTTGCGCAGAAAGCCGCCCGCGCCTGGTACGGCGGCGAGCGCCTGGCGCGCCAACAGCTGTTCGAGGGCAGTGCATCGACCGTGCTCGTCAACTCGGCCGAGCACGAGCGGCAGACCCGGCTGATCATCGACAGATTCCTCAGTGATCTGGACTGCGAGGACGAGGTGCACCCGGTGAACGCACTGGCGCCGCTCGAAGCGATCCGCGAGGCATTGGAAAACACCCAGCCCCGCATGACAGTCGCGCGGAATGCTGCAACGACGACCTATTCGATCGTCACGCCATTCTTCGCTCACTTGGCGTTCTTTCGCAAGACGGCCGAGAGCGTCGCCCGCCTCATGGCGGCAACGCCTGGCGATACGGCAACCGGACGGATCGAATGGATCGTCGTCAACGATGATCCGCGTTTCGATGCAGCAGCGCTCGAAAGCGCAATTCCCGCCGAGATCCGACCTGCGACCCGCATCCTTTCGGATGGTGCGAATTTCGGTATTTCAGTCCGCCAGAACCAGGGCATCGACGCGGCACGCAATGAATGGATCCTGTTCCTCGACTGCGACGACCTGATCGAAAGTCACTGCGCGACCGTGCTGGATCACTACATTGCCCAGCTTCCCTATTGCCGCTTCATCTCCTCGGAGATCATCGACATCGATGAGGACGATGTCGAACTGCGCCGCCGGATTCGCACCTTCGGTCCCGGACTGCTGTACGAGAAAGGCATGAACGCCGGACATCTGGCGGCCATTCGCAGGGATCTGTTCAAGGACGTCGGCGCCTTCGATCCCCGCTTCTCCGGCTGCCAGGACTATGACTTCGCACTGCGGACCGCGCTTCACGAACCCATCCTGCTGATCCCGGAGCATCTCTATTCCTATCGCTGGCACACGAAGTCGCAGTCGGTCGGCCAATTCAAGAAGCAGGCTCGAATAGCCGAAACCGTGCGACGCGCTTTTCTCCAGCGGTTCATCCAGCATCGCTGGCCCGAGCTTCGCCGCGCCCCGGAGGCCTTGCCGTCCGATCCGCACGGCGCCTGCCTGATCCGGACGCAGGGTCGCCGGCTCGAATTGCTCGAAGAAGCCATCCAGTCCGTGCTCCAGCAGACGGTGCCGATGACACCCTGCCTCATCGTGCACGCAGACATGGCGACCTACGAATCGATTGCTCAGTGGGCCCGCCGCTTCGACGGCCGCGTCGAGGTGCTGCATGCGGACCTTCCCGCAAGGCGCCGCGGATACCCTTTGAACGTGGGCCTGGATTTCATCGAGGCCGCAGGCGACCGGTTCAGCTTCTTCTGCATCCTCGACGATGACGACATCTTCTATCCGATGTTTGCCGAACGGCTGCTGGCCGTGCTGAACACCAGCGGCGCAGACGTGGCCTATTGCACGACGAATTCGAGGATCCCCGGCCAACATGCGAAAGCCGCGCATCCTCCGTTTCCAACCGCGGCGCTGGTCTCTGGCAACTTCATTCCGATCAACGCCTATATCGTGCGGACCTCGCTGCTGATCAGAAGCGGCGTGCGCCTGAGGGAAGATATCCATTACCTGGAGGACTGGGATTTTCTTCTCTCGCTCCTGCAGGCCAACGGCCGTTTTGCGCTCCTCAACGAGACACTGAGCGAGTTCCGGATCATTGGCGACGGCAATGTGGCGCAAAAGCTCGACCCCGTGCATTTCGCCCATTGCCAGAAGCTCGTCGGGCTTCGCGCCGGACTCGCCGCAAAGACTTGCGGCTTGGGCGGCTTCTACCGCGACCTGATGGACTTCGACTTTTCGGCGCGTCCAGAACTGAAACCAGGCGACATGGGTAATCTGCAAGCGGCGCGCGAGATTTTCGATGTGGTGAACGCCTCGCCAACGATGAAAGGCCATTGACATGGCATCGGACCTGAGCATTTCGGTGGTCCTGCCGGTATTTCACCCGCAGCCTTCGCCCACGCACATCAAATGGCTCAAGCGGGCCCTGGAGTCCATCCTCGATCAGCGGATAGCGGTCGACCACGAAATCCTGCTCGTAGATGACGGCAGCCCTGTTCCGGTTGCAAGTTCGGCGGAAAGCCTGGGTGCGGCTGCGCGGGAGGTCAGCTGGATCCGGGTGCCTTCCAACCGCGGACTGGTGAACGCGCTCAACACGGGCATTCTTGCTGCAAGGCACACGCTGATCGCACGCCTCGACGCGGACGACGTGTGGATGCCCACGAAGATCGACAAGCAGCTCTCGCTGTTCGCGAACGATGCCGACCTGACCATCGCGGCAACCGGCATGTCCATGGTGAGCACGGAGGGCGACTTGATCGCCGAGCACATTCGCCCGGGAGACTGGAACGGCATCCTGCGGTTCTTCGTGGAAGTCGGCTGCCCTTTCCCGCATGGCAGCGTGCTGGCGAAGAAACAGATCTATCGGCTGCTGGGTGGCTATCCGCACAACGCCGACTTCTCGCACTGCGAGGACTACGCGCTCTGGGGCTGCTGGCTGCGATTCTTCAAGCCTGCGATGGTCGAAGAGCCTCTCTATGGCTATACCGTCTCGGATACGTCTGTGTCCGCCATTCATCAGGATCAGCAGCGCGACGCATCCGGCATTGTCCGGCAACGGTTCGCCAGGGGCGATCTGGCAGACCGGCTCCCCCCTACCTTGGATGCCCTGGCGCGATGCCTCGGTCTCTCACTGATCCAGGCAGGCACGCTGGCCTACCTGCTCTGGCATTTCAAGCCTCTCGTGACATTGCCGCGTGCGGCGCTGGCGCCACTCCGTGTGATCCTTTTCGACCGCGAATTCTCCGCGGACCCGGTCGAAGGACCAGTGCTGCACTGGACCGGTCTGCTGGGCCTGCCGAAGCCCCCAGCGCCACTGGGCGACGAAATCCACGGGCATTTCTACGTGCTCTGATGGCGGCATCCGAACAGGCGGCCCGCGCTAAGGCAGCGGCCCCGTGTTCGCGGTGTCCAGCGGCAGCCGCGACACCTCCGCGAGCAGCGAGGCGAGTTGCTGCGCGGCCGCATCGATGACCTGCTGCCCCTTGGCAGCCGTCGCCGCGGCCGCATTCCCCGCGGCGCCTTCGGCGTTGTAGTCCTCCATCGCCCACCCGAGCTTGGCGCTCCTGCCGTTGCCCAGGATGGCGTAGTTCGCGGCGCGCTCGGCCGAGGTGGAGCCGAAATCCTTCGCCTCGTCCATGCGCACCGACTGCGGCGCGAGCGCCAGCATCATCGAAGTCTCGATCTCGCCCGCGTGCACGCCGAAACGATGCTCCGCGGCGCTGAACTGCGCCGCCGCATCGCCGAGCGGCAGGTTGAACCAGCTCACGCTGTAGACGATGAGGCCGTGCGCGGCGCGCAGCTCGCGCGCCACGATGTCCATCGCGCCGACGTGGCCGCCGTGCGCGTTGAACAGCACCAGCTTCTTCACGCCCGCCTGCGCCACGCCGGCGCCGATGTCCTTCCACACCCGGATCAGCGTTTCGGCCGAGAGCGTGAGCGTGCCGGCGAAGCGCGCGTGCTCGGGGCTCAGCCCGACCTGCTGCGTCGGCAGGAACAGCACCGGCAGCGCGGGCGCGAGCAGCGGCAGCGCCGCGGCCACGATGCCGTCGGCCAGCACGGTGTCCACGCCCAGCGGCAGGTGGGGCCCGTGCTGCTCGGTCGCGCCGAGCGGCAGCACCGCGACGGTGGCGGCGGCATCGAGCCGCGCGAAGTCGCGCGTGGTGAGCTGGGCCCAGAAGCGGGGAAGGGAAACCGGGGGTGCGTTCATGGCGCGATCTTATTAGCCCGCTCCGCGGCCTGCAGGATTCTCGCGGTGGTGATTCAATCGCCCGGTATTCCGTGCCATTCATCAAGGACCGACCCATGGATCTCCAACTCAAGGACCAGCACGTTCTCATCACCGGCGGCAGCAAGGGCATCGGCCTGGCTTGCGCGCTGGGCTTCCTGCGCGAGGGTGCGCGCGTGAGCCTGGTGTCGCGTGACTTGCACAACCTCGAACAGGCGCGCAGCACGCTGCGCAACGGCCTCGCAGAGGCCGAGGGCCGCGTGGCCGTGCATGCGGCCGACCTGAAAGACCCGCAAGCAGCCGTGGCCGCGCTCGACGCCGCCGAGCAGGCCTTCGGGCCGGTCGAGGTGCTCGTCAACTCGGCGGGTGCCGCGCGCCGCACGCCGCCCGACGAGCTCGACGCCGACGCGTGGCATGCCGCGATGGACGCCAAGTACTTCACCTACATCCACATGATCGATCCGGTCGTGAAGCGCATGGGCGCGCGCGGCCGCGGCGCGATCGTCAACGTGATCGGCCAGGGCGGCAAGATCGCGAGTCCGGTGCACATGGCGGGCGGCGCGGCCAATGCGGCGCTGATGCTCGTGAGCGCCGGCATGGCGGCGGCCTATGCGGCCAAGGGCGTGCGCGTGAACGCGGTGAACCCCGGCCTGACCCTGACCGAGCGGCTGCAGGAGGGCATGAAGGCCGACGCCAGGCTGCAGGGCATCGACAGCGACGAAGCGCTGCAGCGCGCCACCGCGCGGCTGCCGCTCGGGCGCATCGCCACGCCCGAGGAGATCGCCAACGCGGTGGTCTTTCTCGCGTCGCCGAAGGCGAGCTACATCACAGGCGCGATCCTCGCGATGGACGGCGCGGTCACGCCGATGATCTGACGGACGGCAGCGCCTCGAACTTCGCAGCCAGGAAGTCGACCAGCGCCCGCACGCGCGCCGGCACGAAGCGCCCGCTCGGCAGCAGCGCATGCAGCGGATAGGGCTCGGTGCCCCAGTCGGGCAGCAGGTGCACCAGCCGGCCGCTTGCGATGTCGTCGCGCACGTCGAGCGCCGACTTCAGCGTGATGCCGCGCCCCGCCACGGCCCACTCGCACGCGAGCGAGGCGTCGTCGGCGCTGCGGTCGCCCTTCACCCGCACTTCGGCCCACTGCCCGTTCTGCACGAAGCGCCAGATCCGATGGCGCCGCCCGCCGCGGTCGAAGGTCAGGCAGTTGTGATGCACCAGGTCCTGCGGCGTCGCGGGCGCGCCATGGCGCCGAAGGTAGTCCGGCGACGCAGTCAGGAGCGGGCTGGTCTGGGCAAAGGGCCGTGCCACCAGCCGCGAGTCGGCCAGCGTGCCGTAGCGCAGCGCCACGTCGACCTCGTCGCGCATCACGTCGAGCAGCCGGTCGCCGACCGACAGCGAGAGCTGCAGCCCCGGATGCAGCGCAAGGAACTCGTCGAACCAGGCCAGCAGCGTGCTGCGCGTGAGGTCGGACGGCGCGGCGACGCGCAGTGTGCCGACCAGTTCGCCACGGTCGGCCGTGACCAGCGACTCGCCCTCGTCGAGCAGCTCGAAGGCGCGCACCGCGTAGTCGAGCAGCGTCTGGCCCTGCGGCGTGAGCCGCATGGCGCGCGTCGAGCGTTCGAACAGGCGCGCACCGAGCTGCGTCTCGAGCCGCTTGAGCGTCGCGCTGGCGGCGGCGGGTGTCATGCCGAGCGCATGGGCCGCGGCCGTGAGCGTGCCGCCGCGCGCGGTCTGCACGAGCACCTGCAGGTCGGACAGATTTTCAATTCTCATTTGAAAGTGTTGGTGATTCTCAGCCGCTTATCAATGCAGGATTGCGATCCTACAGTCGAGGCATCGTTTTTTCACACGCACAAGAAAGGCCTCCCATGAAAGCCATCGGCTACCACCAGCCCCTTCCGATCGACCATCCCGACGCCCTGCAGGACATCGAGCTGCCCGCACCCGTCCCCGGCCCGCGCGACCTGCTGGTGCGGGTGGGGGCGGTGTCGGTCAACCCGGTCGACACCAAGGTCCGCAGGAACACCGCCCCCGAAGCGGGCCAGGCCAAGGTGCTCGGCTGGGACGCGGCCGGCACGGTCGAGGCCGTCGGTGCGCAGGTGAAGAACTTCCAGCCCGGCGACCGCGTGTACTACGCGGGCTCGATCGTGCGGCCCGGCGCCAATTCGGAGCTGCACACGGTGGACGAACGC
>CAMLCW010000125.1 GCA_946478645.1 uncultured Variovorax sp. | reverse complement strand
TCACCTTCACCAGGAACTGCGCCACCTCGGTCTTGATGCCGCCGTTGCCGCCCACGTAGAGCTCCCAGCCCGAGTCGACGCCGATCACGCCCACGTCCTTGATGCCCGCCTCGGCGCAGTTGCGCGGGCAGCCCGAGACCGCCAGCTTCACCTTGTGCGGCGCATACATCGCCCAGAGCGCGCGCTCCAGGTCCTTGCCCATCTGCGTGGAATCCTGCGTGCCGAAGCGGCACCATTCGCTGCCCACGCAGGTCTTCACCGTGCGCAGGCTCTTCGCATAGGCAAAGCCCGAAGGCATGCCGATGTCCTTCCAGACATTGGCGAGGTCCTCTTTCTTCACGCCGAGCAGGTCGATGCGCTGGCCGCCCGTGACCTTGACGGTCGGAATCTTGTATTTGTCGGCCGCGTCCGCGATGCGGCGCAGCTCGTCGGGCGTGGTGTGGCCGCCCCACATGCGCGGGATCACCGAATAGGTGCCGTCGCGCTGGATGTTGGCGTGGCTGCGCTCGTTGATGAAGCGGCTTTGCGGATCGTCCTTCGCCTCCTTGGGCCAGGTCGAGATCAGGTAGTAGTTGATCGCCGGGCGGCAGGTGGCGCAGCCGTCGGGCGTGCGCCAGCCCATGCCGCGGTACACCGCCTGGTGCGTGAGCCAGTGTTCCTTGCGGATGGCGTCGCGCACGTCCTGGTGGCTCGCGTCGGTGCAGCCGCAGACCGCCTTCTTCTTGGGCGTGGCCGAGTAGTCGCCGCCCGCGGTGAACATCAGGATCTGCTCGACCAGCCCGGTGCACGAGCCGCAGCTTGCGCTCGCCTTGGTGTGCTTCTTGACCTCGTCGAGCGTGAACAGGCCTTTCTCCTTGATGGCCTTGCAGATCGTGCCCTTGGTCACGCCGTTGCAGCCGCACACCTCGGCGTCGTCGGGCATGCTGGCGGCCTTGCTGTGGCCCTCGTGGCCGGTGTCGCCGATGTTCGACTCGCCGAACATCAGCTTGTCGCGGATGTCGCCCACGCTGCGGCCGTCGCGCAGCAGCTTGAAGTACCAGCTGCCGTCCACCGTGTCGCCGTAGAGGCATGCGCCCACCAGCTTGTCGTCCTTGATGACGAGCTTCTTGTAGACGCCGCCGAAGGGGTCGCTCATCACGATCTCCTCGGTGCCTTCGCCGCCCATGAATTCGCCGGCCGAGAACAGGTCGATGCCGGTGACCTTGAGCTTGGTCGAGGTCAGCGAGCCGAGGTAGCGGCCGATGCCGAACTGCGCCAGGTGGTTGGCCGCGACCTTGGCCTGCTCGAACAGCGGCGCCACCAGGCCGTAGGCGATGCCGCGGTGCGCCGCGCATTCGCCGACCGAGTAGATGCGCGCGTCGGTCACGGTCTGCATGGTGTCGGTCACGACGATGCCGCGGTTGCAATGCAGCCGCATCTTTTCGGCCAGCTCGGTGTTGGGGCGAATGCCCACGGCCATCACGACGAGGTCGGCCGCCACTTCGGTGCCGTCCTTGAAGCGGATCGCCTTGACGCGCCCATCCTCGCCGCCGACGAGCTCCTGGGTCTGTGCGCCCATGAGGAACTTGAGGCCACGGTCCTCGAGCGACTTCTGCAGCAGCTTGCCGGCCACGTCGTCGAGCTGGCGCTCCATGAGCCAGGGCATCACATGCACCACGGTCACGTTCATGCCGCGCAGCATCAGGCCGTTGGCGGCTTCAAGCCCGAGCAGCCCGCCGCCGATCACGACGGCGTTCTTGTGCGTGCGCGCGGTCTCGATCATGTAGTCGGTGTCGGCGATGTCGCGGTAGGCGATGACGCCCTTCAGGTCCTTGCCGGGCACCGGCAGCATGAACGGATTGGAGCCGGTGCACATCAGCAGGCGGTCGTAGGCGGCTTCGGTGACGTGCCCCTCGGCATCGACGGCGCGCACGATGCGCTTCACGCGGTCGACCTCGACCACCTTCTTGCCGGCGTGCAGCGTGATTGCGTTGTCCGAATACCACTCCCAGCTGTTCAGCACGATCTCGTCGACGGTCTGCTCGCCCGCGAGCACCGGCGACAGCAGGATGCGGTTGTAGTTCGGATGCGGCTCGGCACCGAAGACGGTGATGTCATAGAAATCGGGCGCGAGCTTCAACAGCTCCTCCAGCGTGCGCACGCCGGCCATGCCGTTGCCGACCATCACGAGCTTGGGCTTCTTCATCGGGTGGGTCCTTTCAGCGAATCGGGAAAAGTGAGGTGCCGGGCGAGGCGGCGGCGCGCGCGCGGCCGCCTTTTTCGGCCCAGGTGCGGGTCCAGCGGACCTGCATCACGCGCATGACGCCGAGCATCACGAGCGACAGCGCGGCAAAGAACACGAAGCCCCAGGTGTAGCTGCCGAGGTACTGCTTCGACAGGCCCATGGCGTTGGGCACGAGGCCGCCGCCGAGCGCGCCGATCTCGCCGATCATCGAACCGGCCACGGCGGTGCTCGCGGGCCAGCGCAGCGGCACCAGCTGGAACAGCGCGCCGTTGCCCGCGCCCAGCGCGGCAAAGCACACGATCAGGAGCAGCGTGGTGAGCGCCAGCGACGACGACGAGACACCCACCAGCGCCAGCCCCACGGCCACCGCGAGCAGCACCACCGTGAGCGTGTTGACGCCGCCCCAGCGGTCGGAGAGCCAGCCGCCGGCGATGCGCACCGCCGCGCCCATGAAGGCGGCGAGCATCGTGAGTTGTCCGGCCTCGACCTTGCTGACGCCGAACTGCTCGTGGTAATACGAAGGCAGGAAGGTGGTGAGCCCGATGAAGCCGCCGAAGGTCACGCCGTAGATCAGGCTGAAGACCCAGCCGTCCTTCTCGAACAGGCAGGCGATGTGCGCGCGAAAGCCCGCATGGCTGTCGACGTCGGGCGGCTCCTTGGCGAACACGACCATCACCACCATCGGCAGCAGGATCGCCGCGGCGGCGACGGCGTACACGCTCTGCCAGCCGAGCCACTGCGCGAGCGGCGGTGCCACCAGCACCGACACCGCGGTGCCGACGTTGCCGGCGCCGACGAGCCCCATCGCGAGGCCCTTGTGGCGCGGCGGGAACCAGCCCGCGCCGAGCGACAGCGCGACGCCGAAGCTCGCGCCCGCAATGCCGAGCAGCACGCCCATGGCCAGCAGGTCGTTGAAGCTCTCGACGAAGAAGAAGCCGAACAGCATCGCCACCGCGATCAGGCCCATCTCGACCAGCGTGGCTTTCTTGCGGCCGATGTACTGCGACAGGATGCCGAGCGGAAAGCGCATCAGCGCGCCCGCGATGATCGGCACCGACAGCATCAGTCCCTTCTGCGCCGGCGAAAGATCGAAGCTCTCGCTGATGAACGGCGCCATCGCGCCGTTGAGCACCCAGATGCAGCAGGAGAACGAGAAGTACAGGAAGGCCGCGAACAGCGTAGGGCTGTGGCCGGACTGCAAGAAGCTCTTGAAACTCGACATGGCGTTCGACGATGCAAAAAACCGCGGGCGCGGCCTGCAAGGGCCGCGACGCGGACGGGTTGGGGGACGGGAGGCCGGCAGCAAGCGCTGTCGGCAGGGCGGTGCTCCCCGGCCTGTGCGGCCGGAACGGATGCAGGAACCTGCAGCCTCACCAAAGCGGTGCTTCGTTACACCGCACCCTGCTTGATGCAAGAGGCGTGCCCGGCATTCCGGGCGTGCGTCGCCTATGCTTCCGGTGCCTTCCCACACGCTGCCATGACTTCCGTTCTTCTCGTCGCTCCCAATGAATGGGATGAATCCGCGCCCTTGCCCGAGCCGCTGCGGCAGGGGTTGGCCGATGCTGGCGCGACCGTGCTCGCGCGCACCACCTGCCGCACGCTGGTGCAGCAGGCCGAGGCACTGGCACCGCAACAGGTGCTGGTCTGGCTCGACGACGCGGCGGCGCTGCCGGTGCTGGCCGACGTGATGCAGGTGTGGAAGGGCGTGCCACCCTGCGCAATCGGCGTGGCCGGCGTGCCACTGCCGGGCGAGGCGCAGGCGGCGCTGGTCGCGCTGGGCATGCACGCCTGGGCACCGCGCGATGCGGCCTTGCTGCCCGGGCTGCTGGTGCGCGCGCAGGCGCGTTTCGCGCGCGAGGCGGCGCTGCGCACCGAACTGGAGAACGTCCGCACCCGCATGGACGAGCGCAAGTGGGTCGACCGCGCCAAGGGCCTGCTGATGTCGGCGCGCGGCATCGGCGAGGACGAGGCCTTCGGCCTGCTGCGCGGTGCCGCGATGCACGCCAACCTGCGGCTTGGCGAAGTGTCGCGCTCGGTCATCGAGGCGGCGCAGTGGGCCGAGGCCATCAACCGCGCCGGGCAACTGCGCATGCTGTCGCAGCGGCTGGTGCGCGTGGCCGCGCAGCTGCTCGGCGGCGTCGAGGCGCAGCGCGCGCGCGTGCTGCGCACCCAGTCGGCCGAACGGGTGCAGCAGAACCTCGATCACCTCGCGGCCCTCGGCTTGGCCGGCACGGGCGCGCAGGCGCTGGCCGAGGTGCAGCATGCCTGGACCGGACTCTCGGCCACGTTGTCGGCGCGCGCCACGGCGCCGGGCCTGGCCGAGATCGACGCGCGCGCCGAGCGGCTGCTGGCCGCGGCCGAGGCGCTGACCGAGGCGCTGGAGGCCTCGGGCGCGCGGCGCGCGCTGCGCATCGTCAACATCTGCGGACGCCAGCGCATGCGGGCGCAGCGCCTGGCCAAGGACGCACTGCTGGCATCGGTGCTGGGCGAGCCGGCCGCGCGTGCACGCCTCGCGCCGACGATGGACGAGTTCGAGGCCGCGCTCGTCGAGCTGGAGCACGCGCCGCTCGGAACGGCCGAGATCCGTGCCGCGCTTGCGAGCGCGCGCGATGAGTGGCTGCGGCTCGTGGGCGGCGTTCGCGCGGCCGACAGCCCCGAGGGGCGCGCCACGCTGGTGCGCGCGAGCGACGCGCTGGTCGACAGCTTCGAGCGCCTCACGGCCTCGTACGAGCACAGCCTGCAGGTCATCATGTCCTGAGAAGCCGTGGACGCCTTCAGGCCACCGACTTCTCCACGTGCGCCTGGCGCGTGTACAAAAAGTCGATGACCGCCTTGCGCGCGTGCACGTAGGCCGGGTCCTCGGCCAGCTCGACGCGGCTGCGCGGGCGCGCAATCCCGACCTCCAGCACTTCGCCCACCGTGGCGGCCGGGCCGTTGGTGAGCATCACGATGCGATCGCTCAGCAACACGGCCTCGTCGACGTCGTGCGTGACCATGACGACCGTGCTCCGGGTCTTCTGCACGATCGCGAGCAGCTCGTCCTGCAGCCGCGCGCGCGTGAGCGCATCGAGCGCGCCGAAGGGCTCGTCCATCAGCAGCACCTTGGGCTCCATCGACAGTGCGCGTGCGATGCCCACACGCTGCTTCATGCCGCCCGAGATCTCGCCGGGCCGCTTCTGCGCGGCGGCCGCGAGTCCCACCATCGCGAGCGCCGCATCGGTGCGCGCGCGCAGCTGGGCCTTGCTCTCGGTGGCGGCGAACACGCGCTCGACCGCGAGATAGACGTTCTCGAAGCAGGTGAGCCAGGGCAGCAGCGAATGGTTCTGGAACACCACCGCGCGCTCCGGTCCCGGGCCCTTGATCTCCTTGTTGGCGCACAGCAGCACGCCCCGCGTTGGCGTGGTCAGGCCGGCGATCAGGTTCAAGAGCGTCGACTTGCCGCAGCCCGAGTGGCCGATCAGCGTGACGAACTCGCCCTTGGCCACGTTCAGGTTCACGCCCTCGAGCGCAACGAAGCGGCCCTTGGGGGTCTTGAACGCCTGCTCGACGTCGTGGATCTCGATGTACTTGGTGTCGTTCATGGCTTTGTTTCGAGTTGGGTATCAATGCGGGAACCGGACGCAGAGGACGCGAAGGTTTCGCAGAGGACGCGAAAGGAATTCATAAAAAGGAAATTTCTTGGCTGTTCTTTTGCGTCCTTCGCGGAACCTTCGCGTCCTCTGCGTCCGGAAGTCCGTATTCCTCAGCCTTTCACTTCGTCGAAAGTGAATGCCATCGCCAGCCGCACCAGCGCGAACTCCAGCACCAGCCCGACGATGCCGATCACGAAGATCGCGATGATGATGTTGGCGACGTTGAGGTTGTTCCACTCGTCCCAGACCCAGAAGCCGATGCCGACGCCGCCGGTCAGCATCTCGGCCGCGACGATCACGAGCCACGCCGTGCCCACCGCCAGGCGCACGCCGGTGAGCATGTAGGGCAGCACGGCGGGCAGGAGGACGCGCGTGAAGATCTTCCACTCCGAGAGGTTCAGCACCCGCGCCACGTTCATGTAGTCGCTTGGCACGCGCTGCACGCCGACGGCGGTGTTGATCACCATCGGCCAGATCGAGCAGATAAAGATGGTCCAGATCGCGGCCGGGTTGGCACCCTTGAACACCAGGAGGCCGATCGGCAGCCAGGCCAGCGGCGACACCGGGCGCAGCAGGCTGATCAGCGGGTTGAACATGCGCGATAGAAATTCGAAGCGGCCGATCGCGAAGCCCGCGGGAATGCCGACGGCCGCCGCGAGCCCGAAGCCCAGCGCCACGCGCTGCAGCGACGAGAGCACGTTCCAGCCCACGCCTTGGTCGTTCGGACCGTTGCTGTAGAACGGATCGCTGAACACTTCAAGCGCCTGCTGCCAGGTCGCCATCGGCGACGGGAAACCGGTGGTGCTGCTCATCGCGACCAGTTCCCAGACCAGCACCAGCAGGCCGAAGCCCGCAAGCGGCGGCAGCACGCGCATCCAGAACGCGCGCAGGTCGATGGGCGTGCGTGGCTTTTTCTCTCTCTCCCTCTTGGGGCGCAGGGTGGGTTGAGGCGCAGCCTCTGCGCGCGGCAGGGGCGAATGGAAGACGGCGCTGACCATGGTGCGTGCTCCTCAGACGTGCAGCTTGAACGAATCGGCGTACTTCTTCGGGTCCTTGCCGTCCCAGACGATGCCGTCGAACAGCTTGCTGCTGCGCATCGGGTCCTTCGGCACGGGCGTCTGCGTGGCGGCGGCCGCCTGCTTGTAGATGTCGATGCGGTTGATCTCGCTCGCCACCTTCAGGTAGTCGGGATGTTCCTTGAGCAGGCCCCAGCGCTTGTGCTGCGTGAGAAACCACATACCGTCCGACAGGTACGGAAAGTTCACCGCGCCGTCGTTGTAGAACTTCATGTGGTTCGGGTCGTCCCAGCTCTTGCCGAGGCCGTTGGCGTAGCGGCCGAGGATGCGCTGGTTGATGGCGTCCACGCGGGTGTTGACGTAGCTCTTGTCGGCGATCGTCTCGGCCATCTTGTTCTTGTTCTGCAGGCCGGCGTCGATCCACTTGCCGGCCTCGAGGATCGCCGCGGTCACCGCGCGCGCGGTGTTCGGGTACTTCTTGACGAAGTCGGAGGTGGTGCCGAGCACCTTTTCGGGGTGGTCCTTCCAGACGTCCTGCGTCGTGATCGCGGTGATGCCGATGCCGTCCATGATGGCGCGCTGGTTCCAGGGCTCGCCCACGCAGAAGCCGTCCATGTTGCCCACGCGCATGTTGGCGACCATCTGCGGCGGCGGCACGACGATGTTCTTCACGTCCTTGAACGGATCGATGCCGGCCGAGGCGAGCCAGTAGTAGAGCCACATCGCGTGCGTGCCGGTGGGGAAGGTCTGGGCGAAGGTGTATTCGCGCTTCTCGCTCGCGATGAGCCTGGCGAGCGAGCCGGCATCGACCGCGCCCTTGTCGGCGAGCTTCTTCGACAGCGTGATCGCCTGGCCGTTGTTGTTGAGCGTCATGAGCACGGCCATGTCCTTCTTCGGGCCGCTCAGGCCCAGGTGCACGCCGTAGACTAGGCCGTAGAGCACGTGCGCCATGTCGAGTTCGCCGTTCACGAGCTTGTCGCGCACGCCGGCCCAGCTGGCTTCCTTGCTCGGCACGATCTTGACCCCGTACTTCGTGTCGATGCCGAGCACCGACGCCATCACCACGCTGGCGCAGTCGGTCAGCGGGATGAAGCCGATCTTCACTTCTTCCTTCTCGGGCTTGTCGGAGCCCTGGGCCCAGACGGCGGCGCGCAAGGCGGGATCGATGCCCATCGCGCCAAGGGCGGCGGCTTGCAGTACGCGGCGGCGGCCGAGGCGGGTTTTCAGCAGGTCGGTCATGGGGCGAACTCCGGTGATGAACATGGAAGGCAAGAACGAAAAAAAGGCGTCCGCACCGCGCAAGGGCCGCTCGTGAACGAGCCCTTTCGGGGTGGGGACGCCTTTGTCCTTTGACGGCGGGCGCACCCGCCATTGGGTGCGTCAGCCTCGGACCCGAAGGTCCATGCGCTGGTCTTGCAAGTCGTGTGCCAGCATTTCTGCACAGATCTTGTGCGTGCATGCGCGGCGCCGCGCACCCGTCATCAACGCCGGGGCGCTGCGTCGGACAGGTAGTCGGCCATCGCGAGCATCGACTCGGCCACGTCGACCAGGCGCCGCTTCTGGTTCATGGCGGTCTGCAGCAGCATCTTGTGGGCTTCGTTCTCGCTCATGCGGCGGAGGGCCATCAGCAGGCCCTTGGCCCGCTCGACCAGCTTGCGTTCGTTGAGCGAGGCGCGCACCGTCTCGAGCTCGTCGCCCATCGCCTGCAGCCGCAGCGACTGCTCCTGCACCATGTCGAGCACCGACCGCTCGAGCTGCCGGCCGTACGGTGCGGGCTCAGTGGAACGGGTGTCGGCGTCGTCGAAAAAAGCCGCGCCGCCGGCTTGCGGCGCAAGGCTGCCGAGCACCGCCTCGCAGGCCTGCAGCTCGCTGTGTGCCTGCGCGATCTTCTGGGCGCAGAGCGCGCGCAGGTCGGCCGCGAGTCGGTCTTCCACCGCCTTCATCGCGTCGATGCGCAGCGAGCAGCAATCGAACCAGGCCTGGCTCAGCCGTGCGTCGGCGTCGGCGGCCGATACCGCCTGCGCGCTCAGGCGGGTGCGGCGCAGGCGTTCGATCTCGGCCATGGCCGCATCGGCCTCGCTGCGGTGCCACAGCGCGAGCGCTTCGCCGCACGAGAACTCGGCGAAGACCTGGAAACAGCGCTCCTGCAACGCGATCAGGTGCTGCCATTGCTGGCGCTGCTGCTGTTGCTGCTGCGCGCCGCTGCGGCCCACCGCCAGGGTGGCGGCGCCGAAGGCACGCTCCTGGCCCGCGAACTCCTTGCCCTGCATGAAATTGAACATCGCCACCAGCAGCCGGGAAATCTCGGGATCGGTAGCGCCGTCGGCCGCCTCGAACACCACGGCCAGCAGCCCGGCGACGAGCTTCGCGAAGGCCGCGGTGGCCTGCGCCGGCGTGAGCGCGAGATCGCCCACGCGCCGGCGCAGTGTGGGCAAGCCGTCGAGGCCCGGAAGCACCCAGGCGATGCGGCTGTAGAGGCGCGCGCTGTTGCCCGCCGTGGCGCCGGTGCGGGCCTCGGCCACCAGTTGCTCGAATCCCGCGCGCACCACCTGTTCGAGCGCAAGGCATTCGGCGATCTGCGCGTCGCGCTCGGCGCCCAGGCGCTCGCCGCGGGCCGCGAGGAACAGGTTCGACAGGCCGCGCTCGCGCTGCAGCGCATGCACCAGCCGCGCGATCAGGCCGACCAGTTCGCTGGTGCGCGCGAGCTGGTCGAGCTCGTCGATTTCGCACCTTCTCGCGGCGATGAGGAAGCGGAGGCCGGATTTCATCTTGGACGGCTGTCGCAACATCTGTGCCGTTGAATGCGGACTTCCGGACGCAGAGGACGCGAAGGTTTCGCGAAAGACGCAAAAGAACAGCCAAGAAATCTTTTTTCATGGATTCCTTTCGCGTCCTCTGCGTCCTGTCCCCGTTTTCTCTGCGTGATTGCCCTCGCGCCTAAACTCCCCCCATGCTCTTGTTGGGAATCGAATCCTCCTGCGACGAGACCGGCGTGGCGCTGGTCGAGGCGCACGGCCACGCGCTGCCGCAGTTGAAGGCGCATGCGCTGCACAGCCAGATCGCCATGCACCAGGCCTACGGCGGCGTGGTGCCCGAACTGGCGAGCCGCGACCACATCCGCCGCGTGCTGCCGCTGACCGAAGCGGTGATGAAGGAAGCCGGGCGCACGCTGGCCGAGCTCGACGTGGTGGCCTACACGCGCGGCCCGGGGCTCGCGGGCGCCTTGCTCGTCGGTGCGGGCGTGGCCTGCGCGCTGGGCGCGGCGCTCGGCAAGCCGGTGCTCGGCGTGCATCACCTCGAAGGGCATCTGCTGTCGCCGTTCCTGAGCGCCGATCCGCCCGAATTCCCGTTCGTCGCGCTGCTGGTCTCGGGCGGCCACACGCAGCTGATGCGCGTGGACGGGGTGGGCCGCTATGAGCTGCTTGGCGAGACCATCGACGATGCGGCCGGCGAGGCCTTCGACAAGAGCGCCAAGCTCATGGGGCTGCCGTACCCGGGCGGGCCCTGGCTCGCCAAGCTCGCGGAATCAGGCGACGCCGCCGCCTTCAAGCTGCCGCGCCCGCTGCTGCACAGCGGCGACCTGGACTTCTCGTTCGCTGGCCTCAAGACGGCGGTGCTCACGCAGGCCAGGAAGCTTGGCGACGGCCTCGAGGCGAGCAAGGCCGACCTGGCCGCTTCGACCCAGGCAGCGATCGTCGAGGTGCTGTTGAAGAAGTCGCTCGCCGCGCTCGATCGCACGGGGCTCCGGCGGCTGGTGGTGGCGGGCGGGGTGGGCGCGAACCGCAGCCTGCGCGAGCAGCTCGATGCCGCCTGCGCCAAGCGCCGCGTACGCGTGCACTATCCCGAGCTGCACCTGTGCACCGACAACGGCGCGATGATCGCGATGGCCGCCGCCATGCGGCTGCAGTCGGGGCTGGCGCAGGCCAGTGCGCGCTACGCCTTCGACGTCAAGCCGCGATGGCCCATGGCTTCGCTGTCGGCGCCGGCTGCTTCGGCGCAGGCGCCGGCATAGCGGTCGGGCGCGCGCGGCCGAGCGACGGCAGCGGCAGCACGTCGAGCACATTGCGCCAGAGCTGGCGCCACTGCGGCCAGTCGTGGCCGCCTTCGGTGGTGAAGACGCGGCCTTCGGGCAGGGCGTCCGCGAGCAGCTTGTGGTTGCTCGCGAAGCGGTCGCTGAGGCCGAAACCCAGGTAGAGCTGCGGCAGGTTGCGCGACTTCTGCGCATCGAGGTATTGCTGGAACCAGGGCCAGAGCTTGCGGTCGGGCTCTTCGTCGGGCAGCGGCCCGACGGGCGCCTGCCAGGTGCGCAGGCCGCCCGCCTTGAGGATCTCGGCGCCGAGCACGCGCCGGCCGAGATACGGCGCCAGCGCCACGATGCCGTCGACCGAGCCGGGCTTGGAGAGCTCGTGGATCAGCGCGCCGAAGCCGCCGATCGAGATGCCCACGAGCCAGATCGACTTGTAGCCCAGCGCGCGCTGCGGCGCGATGACGTCGGCGTGCAGCCGCTCGCTCAGGGTCTGGTCGTAGTAGTAGGAGACGTCGGCATCCACGAGCAGGGCGTCCGCTGCCAGATGGCGCTCGCGCACTGCGCTGATGAATCCTTCGCGTTCGAACTCGTCCGGTTTGAGGTAGGCGCCGGGCAGGAAGACCAGGAGCGTGTCGGACCGTTCATTGTCTTTGGCTGACTTGAGGTGCGTGATCATGGCGTGCCTTGAAGGGCACCCGTATCCGCACCGTCATGAATGCGTCATGAATGCGGTGCGTTTGCGAGCCGCCCACGGAAGAGAGGAAAGGACAATGTGAAAACATCACATGATGTGACGTTCGCAGCGCTTCTATTGTTATGAGTGAAGCACTTCAAAGTCAAAAACAATAGTGAACGCACTTTCCCGCCGTGGGCATTGCAGCCGCGTGTCGAAGGCATGACACGCGGCGCAATTCCGCAGGCCGCTCGTTACTTGATCAGCAGCGGCGTGACCTGGCTCACCGGCACGCGCTTGGCGAGCTTGAGCGTGAGCACGCCGTTCTCGAGCGTGGCTTCGCTGGCACCGGCGTCGATGTCCAGCGGCAATTCGTAGGCGGCCTTGAACTGGCGCTTGGCTTCGGCCTTGCTGTTGATGCGGACCACGGCACCTTCGATGCCGATGGCGAGGTCTTCGCGCGAGAGGCCGGGCACGTCGAGCGAGAGCGTCCAGCTCTTGTCGTCCTGCTCGACCAGCGGCGAGCGCGGCAGGCCCGAGAAGGCATCGGCGACGAAGCGCTCGAAGGCGCGGTCGTACGAGCGCGGTGCGTAGCGGGCGGTGCGGAGGGTGGGGGCGAAAAACATCTGAGGCTCCTGAATGATGATCACAACGGGGACAAGGAATGTGTGTCCCTTACACTGCGCGGCCATTCCATCCTGAGTGCCGCTTGAGACCTCATCTAGGCCCGGCCGCACCTGTTTCAAGACAATGAATCCCAGCTTTATTTGGCGCCGCAAGGCCTTGAAATTCGCGGCGCTGGCGCTATGCACGCCGGCCCTGGCGGTGCAGGCGCAGACGCCGCCCGCGCCCATCCGCCTGGCGCTCATCGAGAGCATGAGCGGGCCGTTCGCCAACACCGGCGAGGCCGTCTTCCGCAACCTGCTGTGGGCCGTCGAACGCGTGAATGCGCGCGGCGGCATCCGCCTGCCGGGCGGGGCGCGGCCGCTGCAGCTCGACCGCTACGACAGCAAGGGGCAGAACGAGGAAGCGCTCTCGGCCCTGCGCGCGGCCATCGACGACGGTGCGCGCATCGTGCTGCAGGGCAACTCGTCGGCCACGGCCGCGGCGCTGGTGGACGCGGTCGAGAAGAACAACGAGCGCGACCCTGCGCGGCGCGTGATCTTCCTCAACTACGCGGCGGTCGATCCGGTGCTGACCAACGAGCGCTGCAGCTTCTGGCACTTCCGCTTCGATGCGCATGCCGACATGCGAGATCGGAAGAGCGTCGTGTAGGGAAAGAGTGTA
>CAMLCW010000124.1 GCA_946478645.1 uncultured Variovorax sp. | reverse complement strand
TCGGTGAGGTAGGGCGTGTCGATCTGCGCCAGGTTGCCCATGCAGATGATCTTGGTGCCGGGACCGGCGCGCGTGATCAGCGTCTTCATCTGCTTGGGCGTGAGGTTCTGCGCCTCGTCGATGATCACGTACTTGTTGAGGAAGGTGCGCCCGCGCATGAAGTTCATGCTCTTGATCTTGATGCGGCTGCGGATCAGCTCGTTGGTGGCCGCGCGGCCCCATTCCCCGGCGTTGCCGCCGTCGCCCTTGGCCAGGAATTCGAGGTTGTCGTCGAGTGCGCCCATCCAGGGGCCCATCTTCTCCTCCTCGGTGCCGGGCAGGAAGCCGATGTCCTCGCCCACGCTCACGGTGGCGCGGGTCATGATGATCTCGGTGTAGCGGCGGTCGTCGAGCACCTGCGTGAGGCCCGAGGCCAGCGCCATCAGCGTCTTGCCCGTGCCGGCGGTGCCGGTGAGCGTGACGAAGTCGATCTCCGGATCCATCAGCAGGTTCATTGCGAAATTCTGCTCGCGGTTGCGGGTGTTCACGCCCCAAACCGCGTTCTTGCCCGAGCTGTAGTCCTTGAGTGTCTTGAACACCGCCGTCTTGTCGCGGATCTCGGTCACGCGCGCGTACATGCTCGGTTCGCCCGGTGCCTCGAAATACACGAACTGGTTGATGTACAGGTTCGGCACCAGCGGGCCGCTCACGCGGTAGAAGGTGTTGCTGCCGCTTTGCCAGCTCTCGACGGTCTTGCTCTGGCGCGTCCAGAAATCGGGCGGCAGCGCGAGCGAGCCCGAATAGAGCAGGTCGCCGTCCTCCAGCGTCTTGTCATTCTGGTAGTCCTCGGCGTCCAGGCCCAGCGCGCGTGCCTTGACGCGCATGTTGATGTCCTTCGAGACCAGCACCACCTCGCGCTTGTCGCGGCCGGCCTGTGCCTTCGCGTAGTCGTCGCGCAGCGCCTGCACCACGCCGAGGATCTGGTTGTCGGCCTTGCCCTGCGGCAGGCTGACCGGCAACGCGTAGTCGAGCGGGGCGGTCTGGAAGAACAGGCGGCCGCCGGCCTCGCGATGGCCGGTGGTGTCGAGCTTCAGGCCCTTGTCGATGTCGGCGTCCTGGGCGGCCGCCAGTGCGTCCAGCGTGCGGCTGGTCTGGCGGCCGTTGCGCGCGACCTCGGTGGTGCCTTTCTTGTGGCCGTCGAGTTCCTCCAGCACGATCATCGGCAGGAAGATGTCGTGTTCCTCGAAGCGGAACAGGCACATCGGGTCGTGCAGCAGCACGTTGGTGTCGAGCACGAAGAGCTTGGCGGGCCCGCTGGACTTGGCGCGCTTCGGCCGTGCCGGCGCCTGCGGTGCCGGCGCGACGGCGGCGGGGGGCGGCGCCTGCACGCGCGTCTCGACCTGCACGGCGACGGGTTGCTGGGGCTGCGGCGGCGCGCTCACGTGCGAGGGCGCCGCGCGCGACCTGGCCGTGCGGCGAGGTGGGCGCGCGGTGCTCGGGCTGCTGCTGCCGCCGCCCGGCGTCTCGCTCGCGAGGTTGTCGAACAACTCGAGCGGCTGGGGCAGGTTGGCTGCCGCGGCTTCGTCATCGCGTTGATCGCCGGCGCGGCGCGAGCCCCTGTGCGTGGTGGAGCGGGCGGGTGCGTCGATCGCATCCGGCGAAAGCAATGCGGCGCGTTTCGTAGGGGCGGGAGGCAATGGCATGGATCAGGTCGCTCGCAGGAAAGTGGAAACCGGAAAACGAAAAAGCCGCCTGAGGACCAGGCGGCTTCGTTCGGAGGATGCGGTCGTGGAGCTCAACGGCATGAGGCCATTATGCACACCCCGGGTGACACCCTCCGCGCTCTTTGCACAGGCCGTTGGGCATTCCCCACGACTTGAAGCAAAAGCGCACAGACGGCGCAAGCTGTAACTCGGGCGGGCCTTCAGGCGGCTTTCTTGAGCGCCTTCACGGCCTTGAGCACGTCGTCGACGTGGCCCGGCACCTTGAGGCCGCGCCATTCGGCCTTGAGGATGCCGTCGGCGCCGATCAGGAAGGTGCTGCGCTCGATGCCCTTGACCTTCTTGCCGTACATGATCTTGTTCTTGACCACGCCGAACATGTGGCACATCTTCTCTTCGGTGTCGGCGATGAGTTCGAACGGGAGCTCGAGCTTGGCCTTGAATTCGTCGTGCGATTTCATGTTGTCGCGCGACACGCCGAACACCGTGGCGCCGGCCTTCTCGAAGTCCTTGAAGCGGTCGCGGAACTGCATGGCTTCGGTCGTGCAACCCGGGGTGTTATCTTTCGGGTAAAAATACATGACCAGCACTTGGCCGAGATGCGAGGTATTCGAGACTTTCAAGCCGCCCGTGGCGTTGGCGTCGAATTCAGGAATGGGTTTGTTGACAACGATCGCCATGAAACTTGTTTTCTCCGTTGGTTGCCATGGCCGGGCGCGGGGACGCGCACCCGGCACATGGCGTATTGGTCGTTGCTAACCGAGGGCAGCAGGCCTGTTCGCAACCCGGTATTTTACCTCGAAATGGCCCTCAGCTGCCGGTTGCGGGCTCGACCAGAAGGGCTGCCACCACGTGGCGCCCCTCGCCGGCCAGGATGTTGTAGGTGCGGCAGGCGGCGGGTGTGTCCATGGTCTCCACGCCGGTGCGCCGGGCCATCAGCGGCTGGAGCCAGGCGGGCTGCGGGAACCGGATGCGGGATCCGCTGCCGAAGATGATCAGCTCGGCGCCGAGCGACGCGAGCTGCGCGAAGTGTTCGGGGCCGATCTCGTCGAAGCGGGTGCAGTTCCACTCGAAGCGCTCGCCGTGCGAGCCGACGACGACGCTGCCTTCGACCTTTTCGTTGTTGATCGCGACCCAGCCGGGGCCGTGCGCGGTCAGGGCCTGGGCGTCGGATTTGTCGGGCTGGAGCTTCATCGGTGCGCGGGGAACTGTGGTCAAATTATAGGTTTTCCCAGTGACACGGGGCCTCCAAGGGCCTTTCGACATCGAGTAACCCGCGCCCGGGAGGGCCCTTTGAAGCAGTTCAGGAAATCGGCCAAGCTGGCCAACGTGCTCTACGACATTCGCGGCCCCATCATGGATGCGGCCAAGCAGATGGAGGAAGAGGGCCAGAAGATCATCAAGCTCAACATCGGCAACCTCGCCGTGTTCGGCTTCGACGCGCCGGAAGAAGTCCAGCAGGACATGATCCGCAACCTTCCGGCATCCGCGGGCTATTCGGACAGCAAGGGCATCTTCGCGGCGCGCAAGGCCGTGATGCACGAGACCCAGAAACAGGGCATC
This sequence comes from uncultured Variovorax sp., assembly GCA_946478645.1. The sequence goes on along the minus strand of CAMLCW010000124.1, from coordinate 9,641 downwards.
GCGGGCGTCACGCTCGACGACATCTACCTGGGCAACGGCGCGAGCGAGCTGATCGCGATGTCGACCAACGCGCTGCTCAACGACGGCGACGAGATGCTGCTGCCCGCGCCCGACTATCCGCTCTGGACCGCCGCCTCGAGCCTGTCGGGCGGCACGCCGGTGCACTATCTCTGCGACGAGGCCAACGGCTGGATGCCCGACCTCGACGACATCCGCGCCAAGATCACGCCCCGCACCAAGGGCATCGTGGTGATCAATCCGAACAACCCGACCGGTGCGCTCTATTCCGACGATCTGCTCAAGCGCATCGTGGCAATCGCACGCGAACACGACCTCGTCATCTTCGCCGACGAGGTGTACGACAAGGTGCTGTACGACGGCGTGAAGCACACCGCCATCGCGAGCCTGTCGACCGACGTGCTCACGCTCACCTTCAACTCGCTGTCCAAGAGCTATCGCTCCTGCGGCTATCGCGCGGGGTGGCTCGTGGTGTCGGGCGACAAGAAGCGCGCGCGCGACTACATCGAGGGGCTGAACATGCTCTCGAACATGCGGCTGTGCGCCAATGTGCCGGGCCAATGGGCGATCCAGACCGCGCTGGGCGGCTACCAGAGCATCAACGACCTCGTCGGTGACGGCGGCCGGCTGCGGCGCCAGCGCGACCTGGCCTACGAGCTCATCACGGCGATCCCGGGCGTGAGCTGCGTCAAGCCGAGCGCGGCGCTCTACATGTTCCCCAAGCTCGATCCCGCGGTCTACCCGATCGAGGACGACCGGCAGTTCTTCCTCGAGCTGTTGAAGGAAACCCGGGTGATGCTGGTGCAGGGCACCGGCTTCAACTGGGCCACGCCTGATCATTTTCGCATCGTGTTCCTGCCCCACGAGGACGACCTGCGCGAAGCGATCAACCGCATCGCCAAGTTCCTGGAGGCCTACCGGCTGCGCAGCAGGAGCGCGTGAGGCTGTCGTCGGGCGCTGCGGCGCCGGCGATGCGCCCGCCGCACGGCGGCGCGCCCTGTCCATTTCCCAAGAACCATTGAATTCGAATTCCCCATGAAACCCATCCAGGTAGGCCTGCTCGGCGCAGGAACGGTCGGCAGCGGCACCTTCAAGGTGTTGCTGCGCAACCAGCAGGAAATCAAGCGCCGTGCCGGCCGTGGCATCGAGATCACCATGGTCGCCGACCTCGACCAGGCGCGCGCGCGCGAGGTCGCGGGCGAGGGCGTGCAGGTGGTGGCCGATGCGCGCGCCGTCATCGCCAATCCCGACATCGACATCGTCATCGAGCTGATCGGCGGCTACGGCATCGCCAAGCAACTGGTGCTCGAGGCGATCGCGGCCGGCAAGCACGTGGTCACGGCCAACAAGGCGCTGCTCGCGGTGCATGGCACCGAGATCTTCGCGGCCGCCCATGCCAAAGGCGTGATGGTGGCGTTCGAGGCCGCGGTGGCCGGCGGCATCCCGATCATCAAGGCGCTGCGCGAAGGCCTCACGGCCAACAGCATCCAGTGGATCGCCGGCATCATCAACGGCACCACCAACTTCATCCTCTCAGAGATGCGCGACAAGGGGCTCGACTTCGCGACCGTGCTCAAGGAGGCGCAGCGCCTCGGCTATGCCGAGGCCGACCCCACCTTCGACATCGAGGGCGTCGACGCCGCGCACAAGGCCACCATCATGAGCGCCATCGCGTTCGGCATTCCGGTGCAGTTCGACAAGGCGCACATCGAGGGCATCACCAAGCTCGCGGCGCAGGACATCAAGTACGCCGAGCAGCTCGGCTACCGCATCAAGCTGCTCGGCATCACCCGGCGCACCGCGCAAGGCATCGAGCTGCGCGTGCATCCGGCGCTGGTGCCGTCGAAGCGGCTGCTTGCCAATGTCGAGGGCGCGATGAACGCGGTGGTCGTGCACGGCGATGCCGTCGGCACCACGCTCTACTACGGCAAGGGCGCAGGCAGCGAGCCGACCGCCAGCGCGGTGATCGCCGACCTCGTCGACATCACGCGCCTGCACACGGCCGATGCCGCGCACCGCGTGCCGCACCTGGCGTTCCATCCCGATGCGATGAGCGACCTGCAGGTGCTGCCGATGGCCGAGGTCGTCACCAGCTACTACCTGCGCCTGCGCGTGGCCGACGAGGCCGGCGTGCTGGCCAAGGTGACCGGCCTGCTCGCCGACGCCGGCATCAGCATCGACGCGGTGCTGCAGCGCGAAGCCGATGAAGTGGGCGGCGAAGGCTCCACGCAGACCGACCTCATCATCCTCACGCACGATGCGCGCGAAGGCACGGTGGACGATGCACTCGCGCAGCTGCAGGCGCTGCCCACGGTGCTGCAGCCGATCGTTCGCATCCGCAAGGAAGAGCTGAAGTGAACTACCTGAGCACCCGCGGCCACCCCGACCGCAAGCGCTTCTGCGAGATCCTGCTCGAAGGACTCGCGCCCGACGGCGGGCTCTACCTGCCCACGCACTATCCGCAGGTCGATACCGCTACGCTTGCGAAATGGCGCAACCTGCCGTATGCCGAACTCGCGTTCGAGATCCTCTCGCTCTACATCGACGACATTCCGCCGGCCGACCTGAAGGCGCTCTGCGCCAAGACCTACACCGCGGAGGTCTTCGGCTCCGACGAGATCGTGCCGCTGCGCGAGCTCGAGGACGGCGTCTACCTCGAGGCGCTGTCGAACGGTCCGACGCTCGCCTTCAAGGACATGGCGATGCAGCTGCTCGGCAACCTGTTCGAGTACGAACTGGCCCGCCGCGGCGCCGAGCTCAACATCCTTGGCGCCACCAGCGGCGACACCGGCAGCGCGGCCGAATACGCGATGCGCGGCAAGAAGGGCGTGCGCGTCTTCATGACCTCGCCCGACGGCCGCATGAGCCCGTTCCAGCAGGCGCAGATGTTCAGCCTGCAGGACGAGAACATCCACAACATCGCCATCACCGGCGTGTTCGACGACTGCCAGGACATCGTCAAGGCGGTGTCGAGCGACCTGGGCTTCAAGCGCAAGTACCGCATCGGCACGGTCAACTCGATCAACTGGGCGCGGCTGCTGGCGCAGGTCGTCTACTACTTCGCGGGCTACTTCCAGGCCACGGCGTCCAACGACAAGCCCGTGAGCTTCGCGGTGCCCTCGGGCAACTTCGGCAACGTCTGCGCGGGCCACGTGGCGCGCATGATGGGCCTGCCGATCCACACGCTGGTGGTCGCCACCAACGAGAACGACGTGCTCGACGAGTTCTTCCGCACCGGTGTCTACCGCGTGCGCGCCGGGGCCGACACGCACGAGACCTCGAGCCCGTCGATGGACATCAGCAAGGCGAGCAACTTCGAGCGCTTCGTGTTCGACCTGGTGGGGCGCGATACCGGCAAGCTGCGCGCGCTGTTCGTCGACCAGCTGGGCCGCGATGCAAGGTTCGACCTCGGCGCCGAGCCGGTCTTCGCGCAGGCTGCCGAGCGCTTCGGCTTCCGCAGCGGCCGCAGCACGCATGCCGACCGGCTCGCGACCATCCGCGACACCGAAAAGCGCTTCGCCACGCTGATCGATCCGCACACCGCAGACGGCCTCAAGGCCGCGCGCGAGCACCTCACGCCGGGCGTGCCGATGGTGGTGCTCGAGACCGCACTGCCGATCAAGTTCGCCGCCACGATGGTGGAGGCGCTCGGGGACGAGCCGCCGCGGCCGGCGCGGTTCGAGGGCATCGAGTCGCTGCCCAAGCGCGTCGTCAGGCTGGCGGCCGATGTCGAGGCCGTGAAGGCCTACATCGCCGAGAACTGCGATTGAACGGCACCGGCCAGCACGCCATGGTGGCCGCCCTGCATCAGCATTCGGCTCGCGCCTGACGCGCGGCCTCAGGAACTCGTCATGAAGGTGATCGGTTTTTCCGGGTATTCGGGTTCGGGCAAGACCACGCTCGTCGAGCGCCTGATCCCCGTGCTCAGGCTCCATGGGCAGCGCGTCTCGGTCGTCAAGCATGCGCACCACAAGTTCGACATCGACCATCCCGGCAAGGACACCTACCGCCACCGCGAGGCCGGCGCCTTCGAGGTGGTCGTGGCATCGGACCGGCGCCTGGCGCTGATCCGCGAGTTCGAGCAGGCGGCACAGCTGTCGGTGCACGAGCTCATCGCCGAGCTCTACGACGGTGTCGACTGGGTGCTGGTCGAAGGCTTCAAGCACAGCGACCTGCTCAAGATCGAGGTCTGGCGCGCCCCCGAACCGGGCCAGCAGCCGCGGCCGCTGCAGTACATCGAGGATCCGTTCGTGACCGCCATCGCCACCAATGCGGCCGCGAGCCTGCCGGTGCCCACCGAGCGGCCTTTGTTCGACCTCGACGACATCGAGGGCATCGCCCAGTGGCTGATCGACAGCGGCGACCGCTTCGAATACAAACCGAGGCACCATGGCTGATTCACCGCCTTCTTCCGCGTCCTCTTCCGCATCGCCGCGCCCGCCGTTGATGGCGCTCGACGAGGCACTCGCCATCCTGCTTGCCAAGGCGCAGCCGAAGCTGCCGGCCGAAAGCGTCGGCACCTTCGACGCCGACGGCCGCGTGTTGGTGCAGGACGTGGTCTCCGGGTTGACCGTGCCGCCAAAGGACAACAGCGCCATGGACGGCTACGCGGTGCGAACGGCCGATTGCACTGCCGCGGGCGCGGTGCTGCAGGTGGCGCAGCGCATTCCTGCCGGCAGCGTCGGCACCGCGCTCGCGGCTGGCACTGCCGCGCGCATCTTCACCGGGGCGCAGGTGCCCGAGGGCGCCGACGCCATCGTGATGCAGGAAGACACCGAGGCCATTGCCGAACAGGGTGGCCTTGGCGCCGTACGCATTGCCGCCGTGCCCGCCGCGGGCCAGTGGATCCGCCGTGCGGGCGAAGACGTGGCGGCCGGCGACGTGGTGCTGCGCCGCGGCGAGCGCCTGACGCCCGCGGCGCTGGGGCTCGCCGCAAGCGTGGGTCTCGACCGCCTGCAGGTGGCGCGGCGTCCCCGCGTGGCGCTGCTCTCCACCGGCGACGAACTCGTCATGCCCGGCGAGGTCGCGCCCGAGGCCATGAAGCCCGGCGCGATCTACAACTCCAACCGCTTCTTCATGCGTGCCTTGCTGCACCGGCTCGGCTGCGTGGTCGACGACCTCGGCATCGTGCCCGATCGGCGCGACGCCACCATCGAGGCGCTGCGCGGCGCGGCCGAGGGCAACGACCTGATCATCACCACCGGCGGCGTCTCGGTCGGCGAGGAAGACCACATCAAGGCTGCGGTGCAGGCGTTGGGCGAGCTGCAGCTGTGGTCGCTGTCGATGAAGCCCGGCAAGCCTTTCGCGTATGGCTCGATCCCGCGGGCCGGCGGCGAGGTATCGGGCCGCTGCCACGTCACGGGCCTGCCGGGCAATCCCGTGTCGAGCTTTCTCACCTTCCTGCTGCTCGTGCGCCCGTTCCTGCTGACGCTGCAGGGTGCGGCCGATGTGGCGCCGGCGCCCATCCCGATGCGCGCCGACTTCGACTGGCCGCGCGCCGACCGCCGCCGCGAGTTCCTGCGCGCGCGCCGCAACGACGCCGGCGGGCTGGACCTCTACCCCAACCAGAGCTCGGGCGTGCTCACCTCCGTGGTCTGGGGCGACGGTGTCATCGACACACCGGCCGGGCAGGGCTTCAAGGCCGGCGACATGGTGCAGTTCATTCCGTTCGACGCCTTGTGGCGCTGAGGATCGATATGAAGAGAGTCAACGTCCGCTATTTCGCTTCCGTGCGGGAAGCCATGGGCGTCGAGCGTGAAACCGTGCAGACCGAGGCGAACTCGCTCGGCGAACTGCGCGACGAATTGATCGCCCGCGGCGGCAGCCATGCCAGCGCCCTGATGCGCGGGCGCCCGATCCGCATGGCGCTCGACCAGGTGATGCGGCCCGAGGACATGGCGTTCGCCGACGGCAGCGAAGTGGCGTTCTTCCCGCCGGTCACGGGCGGCTGAGCCCGGCCTCGAGCGCCACCAGCCGTTCGCGCAGCGTCGCCGAGGCGCGCGTCATCGGCAAGCGCAATGCATCGTTCATCGCCCCGTGCTGCGCCAGCAGCGCCTTGAGCGGCCCCGGGTTGGGTTCGGCAAACAGCATCTCGATCAACGGCAGCAGCGGCTGCCATTCGGCGCGCGCCTCGTCCAGCCGCTGCTCGGCCAGCAGGCGCAGCACCTGCACGAAACGCCGCGTCTGCACATGGGCGCTGGCCGCGATGGCGCCTGCGCCGCCTTCGGCCACGGTCACGAAGAGCTGGTGGTCTTCGCCCGCGAGCACCTGGAGCCTGCCGTCGGCGATCAGCGCGCGCGTCTTGTCCATGTCGCCGCCGCAATCCTTGACGCCGCGGATGCGCGGGTGCGCGGCCAGGCCCAGCAGCGTTTCGCGCGCGAGGATCGCGCCGGTGCGGTAGGGAATGTCGTAGACCAGCAGCGGCACCGCGCTGGCATCGGCAATGGCGCTGAACCAGGCATGCAGGCCGTCCTGCGAGGGCCGGATGTAGTGCGGCGCGGGCACCAGCAGCCCCGCCAGCGGCCGCTCGGCCAGCCGGCGCACCCAGGCGGTGGTCTTTCCAAGGTGGTAGCCCGACAGGCCCATGACGATCGGAAGTCCGGCCGCGGCAGCCTGGACCGTGTCGAGTACGGCGAGCTGCTCGCCCTCGTCGAGTGCGGCGGCTTCACCGGTCGAGCCGCAGACCACGAAGCCGGCCACGCCGTCGCCGGCAAGCCGCTGCGTGAGCGCCGACAGCGCGGCATGGTCGACCGCGCCATCCTGCTGGAACGGCGTGACGAGTGGAATCCAGAGGCCCGAGAAATCGGGGGCGGGATCAACGGGGACGGACGGTTGTTGCGGCACGTGGGCCTCCTTGCGGGATCGACCGATGGACAGGAACCGTCATCGCTCGATGATGCGCACGCAACCCATTCGGGGCCAAGGCCTTGGCAGGTTCCGTCGCTCATCCGACGACGGAACCGCAGCTCCGGTCAGACGAGCTTTGGTTTTTTGGGGGCTTGGCTGCCTTGGCGCGCACGGCGACGCTCGGCGTGCGAAGGCACGGTGGAGCGTGTGGTGAGGCGGGGCATTGCCGGAGTCTAGCGCGGTGCCACAATCCCGGAATGAGTGGCGCACGCGTTTCGATCCAGACAGCCGATTTCGACCTTGCAGAAGAGGTCGCCGCGTTGCGCGCCGGCGACAAGCGCGTGGGCGCGGTCTGCAGTTTCATTGGCACGGTGCGCGACAGGAACAGTGCCCCCACGCTCGGCACTGGCGTGTCCTCGCTGCCCCCCGAGGGGGCGCTTTCGCCTAGGGGCGGCCCGGCGGCGAAAGACAACGGCAGCACGGTTACCTCGATGGAGCTCGAGCACTACCCCGGTATGACCGAGAAGGCCATCGAGGCCATGATCGACGAGGCGCACCAGCGCTTCGACATCCTCGGCGCGCGCGTGATCCACCGCGTGGGCCTGCTGCAGCCGCTCGACCAGATCATGATGGTGGCGGTGGTCTCCGCGCATCGCGGCCAGAGCTTCGAGGCCTGCGAATTTCTGATGGACTACTTGAAGACCCAGGCACCGTTCTGGAAAAAAGAACAGACGCCCGAAGGCGCCCGCTGGGTCGATGCACGCGTGGCCGACGACGCGGCGCTCGCGCGCTGGGGCATCAGTGCGCCGAACGCCTGAGGCGCTGCGTCAGAGGGGTTTGAAGCCGCTGGCCTGGATGATGCGCTCCCAGGTCTGCGTGTAGCTGCGCACGCGACCGGCGAACTGGCCCTGCGGCTCGTAGCCCACCGTGAGGCCCATGGCCGTGAGCTTCTGCTTCACGTCGGGCATGGCCAGCACCTTCTGCAGGGCCTCGCCGTAGCGGTCGATCACCGGCTGCGGCGTGCCCACGGGCGCGAAGATGCCGTAGTAGGGCAGGTCTTCGAGGTTCGAGAAGCCCAGTTCGGTGAAGGTCGGCACGTTCGGCAGCACGGCCTGGCGCTTGGCGCCGATCGACGCCACGATGCGCACCTTCCCGGCCTTGTGGTTCTCGATGAAGTCGGGCACCGACGCGATGCCGGCGGTGATCTGGTTGCCCAGCATGTCGGCCGTCATCGGCGCGCTGCCGCGGTAGGGCGCGGGCTGGACGTCGATCTTGTACTTCTCGGAGATCATCTTCACCAGGAACTCGGGAATCGACGCGGGCGCCGGGATGCCGATGGTTTCCTTGCCGCCGCGCTGGGTGCGGACCCATTTCACGTACTCGTCGATGCTCTTGGCCGGTGTGCCGCCCGAGACGGCCAGCACGTTGGCGAAGGTGGCGAAGCCCGCCACGGGCACGAAGTCGGTGGCCGGGTTGAAGCCCGGGTTCTTCACGACCTGGGGCAGGATCGAGATCGAGTGGTCGTGCGTGAGGAACAGCGTATGACCATCGGCCGGCGCCGCCTTCAGCGCCTGCGCGGCAATCTGCCCGCCCGCGCCGGCGCGGTTCTCGACCACCACCGGCGTACCGAGCACGTCCTTGAGCTTTTCGCCCAGCGTGCGCGCGATCGCGTCGGTGCCGGCGCCCGCCGGAAAGCCCACCAGCAGGCGCACGGGCGTGCCTTGCGCGTGCGCCCCGCCAGCGAGGCCCAGGGCCGCCAGGAACAGACCGGCGCCGAGCGCCCGGCGCACCCGATGAGCGCGCTGCATTGAAATACCCATGATCGACTCCATTCGAAAAAGGAAAGGGCACAGTGCAATCGCCGTGCCCGAAATGCTGGACACCTTGAATCGTGCCCGAACAGCCCTATTTTGGATGCAGGAATACCACCATGCGACAAGACAAACTCACCACCAAGTTCCAGGAAGCGCTCGGCGACGCGCAGTCGCTCGCGCTTGGCAACGACAACGCCTACATCGAGCCGGCCCACCTGCTGGCCGCGATGCTGCGCCAGGAAGACGGCCCGCGCGCGCTGCTCGAGCGCGCCGGCGTCAACGTGCCCGGCCTTGCCAAGGCGGCCGAGGACGCGATCAAGCGGCTGCCCCAGGTGCAGGGGCACGACGTCGTGCAGGTCGGCCCCGAACTCGCGAAGCTGCTGCAGGCGACCGAGAAGGAATCGATCAAGCGCAACGACCAGTTCATCGCGGGCGAACTCTTCCTGCTGGCCGTGGCCGACAGCAAGTCGGACGTGGGCCGCATCGCGAAAGAGAACGGCCTCTCGCGCAAGTCGCTCGAAGCGGCCATCGACGCGGTGCGCGGCGGCCAGGGCGTGAACAGCGCTGACGCCGAAGGCCAGCGCGAGGCGCTGAAGAAATACTGCCTCGACCTCACCGAGCGCGCGCGGCTCGGCAAGCTCGATCCGGTGATCGGCCGCGACGAGGAGATCCGCCGTGCGATCCAGGTGCTGCAGCGCCGCACCAAGAACAACCCCGTGCTGATCGGCGAACCCGGCGTGGGCAAGACTGCCATCGTCGAAGGTCTCGCGCAGCGCATCGTCGCGGGCGAGGTGCCCGATTCGCTCAAGGGCAAGCGCGTGCTGTCGCTCGACATGGCGGCGCTGCTGGCCGGTGCCAAGTTCCGCGGCGAGTTCGAGGAGCGCCTGAAGACCGTGCTCAACGAGCTCGCCAAGGACGAGGGCCAGACCATCGTCTTCATCGACGAGCTGCACACCATGGTGG
>CAMLCW010000123.1 GCA_946478645.1 uncultured Variovorax sp. | reverse complement strand
CGTCGTCCTCGTCGCGCGTGCCGCTGCCGCCGATGGAGCCGCTGGCGCCGGCGCCGCAGCCGTCGCAGCCCGGCGGCGTGGTGACGTCGCCGGTGCGCTGAGCCCCTGCAGCCACACCAAGAACAAAGCCCGCTCATGCGGGCTTTGTTCCTGCGATTCGCCGGTTTACTTGAGCCGCGTGATCAGGCTCGAGGTGTCCCAGCGCTTGCCGCCGGCCTGCTGCACGTCGGCATAGAACTGGTCGACCAGCGCGGTCACCGGCAGGCGTGCGCCGTTGCGCTTGGCTTCGTCGAGCACCAGGCCAAGGTCCTTGCGCATCCAGTCGACCGCGAAGCCGTAGTCGAACTTGCCGTCGATCATGGTTTGGCCGCGGTTGTCCATCTGCCAGCTCTGGGCGGCGCCCTTGCCAATGACGTCGAGCACCAGCTTCATGTCCAGGCCCGCGCGCTGGCCGAACGCGATGGCTTCGGAGAGGCCCTGCACCAGGCCCGCGATGGCGATCTGGTTGACCATCTTCGCGAGCTGGCCGGCACCGCTCGCGCCCAGGTGCGTGACGGCGCGCGCGAACGCGGCGATCACGGGCCGGGCGCGCTCGAAGGCGGCCTTGTCGCCGCCGCACATCACCGTGAGCGCGCCGTTCTGCGCGCCGGCCTGGCCGCCCGAGACCGGTGCATCGACGAACTGCACGCCGAGCGCGAGTGCCGCGTTCGAGAGTTCGCGCGCGACGTCGGCCGAGGCGGTCGTGTGGTCGACGAACACGGCGCCCTGCTTCATGCCGGCGAAGGCGCCGTTCGGGCCGAGCACCACGGCGCGCAGGTCGTCGTCGTTGCCCACGCAGCTGAACACGATGTCGGCGCCGGCCGCGGCCTCGCGCGGCGTCGCGGCATGGCGGCCCGGTGCGCCGAACTCGGCGACCCAGGCTTCGGCCTTCGCGGGCGTGCGGTTGTAGACCGTGACGGTGTGGCCGGCCTTCGCGAGGTGGCCGGCCATTGGATAGCCCATCACGCCCAGGCCGAGAAAAGCGACCGTGTGCGGGGGGGACGATTCGTAAGTTTTCGGATTGAGGCTGCTCATGTGTGCAGCTTAGCGCGTTCTGGCGCCCTGCATTGGTAGCCTCTGCGGTGAACTGTGTACCTGCGATGTAAGGTGAGTCGGTCGCCGAAGCGAGTGGCGCAAATCGACGACGCCAATCCAGGGAGAAATATGAAAACCATCAAACCGATCTTGGCCGCCGGCTGCTTCGCAATGGGCCTCGCTGGCACTGCCGGCGCCGCCGACATCGTCCATCAGAGCTTCGGCAGTGTCGGCTTCACCACGGCGCGCATCTCGACCAACGAGTCCAATTTCCTGAAGCTGCCAAACGAGTGGGCCAAGACCTACGGTTCGTACAACAAGTCGTTGGCGGTGCCGCCGCAGATCGCCGAAATGGTTCGCCTGCGCGTGAGCCAGATGAATCAATGCGACTACTGCAGCGTGTTCCACACCAAGGACGCACTGGAGACGGGGCTCGTACCGCCCAAGGTCTACAGCATTGCCACCTGGCGCTCCAGCGGGCTGTTTTCCAAGAAAGAGCGAGCCGCGCTGGGCTATGCGGAGGCACTCTCCTCGCTGGACGGCGAAGCCATCCAGGGCGCCTACGAGAACCTCGAAGCGGTGGGTTTCACGGTGATCGAGAAAGAAGAGCTGACGAACATCACGATCTTGATGGACGTGTGGGCTCGCGTGTTTCTGGCCCAGGGCAAGACCTCGCACAACGTGACGCCCGCCCCCAAGCAGGAAGCTGCAGAAAAGGCAGCACAGAAACCCGGCAAGTAGAAGCGGCGCCAGCGGCCCTAGACGATCGCGAAGTGCTCGGTGCCGGCCGACAGGTCGGTGCTGCGCGCGCGCTGGCTGTTGAGCTTGATCTGCAGGCGCAGGTCGTTGGCCGAGTCGGCGTTGCGCAACGCGTCCTCGAAGCTGATCGAATGGCTCTCGAACAGGTCGAACAGCGCCTGGTCGAAGGTCTGCATGCCGAGGTTGCGGCTCTTCTTCATGACTTCCTTGATCTCGCCCACTTCGCCCTTGAAGATCAGGTCGGAGATCAGCGGCGTGTTCAGCAGCACCTCGACCGCCGCCACGCGGCCCTGGCCGTCCTCGGTCGGCACCAGCCGCTGCGAGACCAGCGAGCGCAGGTTCAGCGACAGGTCCATGAGCAGCTGAGCGCGCCGCTCCTCGGGAAAGAAGTTGATGATCCGGTCGAGCGCCTGGTTGGCGCTGTTGGCATGCAGCGTGGCCATGCAGAGGTGGCCGGTTTCGGCGAAGGCCACCGCATGCTCCATGGTCTCGCGGTCGCGGATCTCGCCCATCAGGATCACGTCGGGCGCCTGGCGCAGCGTGTTCTTGAGCGCGGCTTCCCAGCTGTCGGTGTCGATGCCCACCTCGCGCTGCGTCACCACGCAGTTCTTGTGCGGATGCACGAACTCCACCGGATCTTCCACCGTCACGATGTGGCCGTAAGAATTCTCGTTGCGCCAGTCGATCATCGCGGCCAGCGTGGTCGACTTGCCCGAGCCCGTGGCACCCACCAGGATGCAGAGGCCGCGCTTGGTCATCGAGACTTCCTTGAGCACCTGCGGCATGCCGAGGCCGTCGATGGTCGGCAGCTTGGCCGGGATGGTCCGCAGCACCATGCCGACCTTGCCCTGCTGCACGAACGCGTTCACGCGGAAGCGCCCGATGCCGGTCGGCGAGATGGCGAAGTTGCATTCCTTGGTGCGCTCGAATTCGGCCGTCTGGCGGTCGTTCATGATCGAACGCGTGAGCGCCAGCGTGTGCTGCGCGCCAAGCGCCTGCTGCGACACCTTGGTGACCTTGCCGTCGACCTTGATCGCGGGCGGGAAGTCGGCCGTGATGAACAGGTCGCTGCCGTTGCGGCTCACCATGAGCTTGAGCAGGTCGTTGATGAACTGGCTGGCTTGATCGCGTTCCATATTTGCGACTCCTGGTTCAGTGTGCCGTCATGCTCAATGAGCGCGACCGCAAAAGGTTTTTCCCATGCGCGGAATACCGCGGAACCGGCTCCGCCGGGCCGCTGGTATTGCCCCCGGTAGGGGGTTGGCGAAGCGACACGAAGTGCGCGCAGACTGGGGGCGAGCCACAATTAACCTGGGAAATTTTCCGGGATCTTGGCCTTGCTGCGCGCCTCGGCCGCCGAAATGGCATTGCGGCGCACGAGGTCTGTCAGGTTCTGGTCGAGCGTCTGCATGCCCGCGCCCTGGCCGGTCTGGATGGCCGAATACATCTGCGCCACCTTGGCCTCGCGGATCAGGTTGCGGATGGCCGGCGTGCCGAGCATGATCTCGTGCGCCGCCACGCGGCCCTGGCCGTCCTTGGTCTTGCACAGCGTCTGGGAGATCACGGCCTGGAGCGACTCGGACAGCATCGCGCGGATCATTTCCTTTTCCTCGCCCGGGAACACGTCGATGATCCGGTCGATGGTCTTGGCGGCCGACGAGGTGTGCAGCGTGCCGAAGACCAGGTGGCCGGTCTCGGCCGCGGTCATCGCGAGGCGGATGGTCTCGAGGTCGCGCAGCTCGCCCACCAGGATGGCGTCAGGGTCTTCGCGCAGCGCCGAGCGCAACGCGTTGGCGAACGACAGCGTCATCGGCCCGACCTCGCGCTGGTTGATCAGGCACTTCTTGGATTCGTGCACGAACTCGATCGGGTCTTCCACCGTGAGGATGTGGCCGTACTCGTTCTCGTTGAGGTAATTGACCATGGCGGCCAGCGTGGTCGACTTGCCCGAACCGGTCGGCCCCGTCACCAGCACCAGGCCGCGCGGCTTGAGCGCCAGATCCGCGAAAATCTTCGGTGCATTGAGCTGCTCGAGCGTCAGGATCTTCGACGGGATGGTCCGGAACACCGCCGCGGCGCCGCGCGCCTGGTTGAACGCGTTCACGCGGAAGCGCGCGAGGCCGTCGATCTCGAACGAGAAGTCGACCTCGAGGAACTCTTCATAGTGCTTGCGGTGCGTGTCGCTCATGATGTCGTACACCATGGCGTGCACCGCCTTGTGGTCGAGCGCGTCGACGTTGATGCGCCGCACGTCGCCGTGGACGCGGATCATCGGCGGCAGCCCCGCGGACAGGTGCAGGTCGGAGGCCTTGTTCTTGACGCTGAATGCCAGCAGTTGGGTGATGTCCACGGGGTCCTCGGTCGGGTTCGGTGACGTTTTGATACGATTTTTCCTGGGCGATTATGACGATGATTGGCGACGACCTCCAGCAAGTAAAGAACCGGATCGCAAAGGCCTGCGCGGCCGAGGGGCGCAATGCGGCCGAGGTCCGGCTGCTGGCGGTCTCGAAGACCTTCGGCCCCGAGGCCGTGCGCGAGGCCTTCGCGGCCGGCCAGCGCGCCTTCGGCGAGAACTACGTGCAGGAGGGGCTCGACAAGATCGAGGCGCTGGCCGACCTGCGCGCCCAACTCGAATGGCACTGCATCGGCCCGCTGCAGAGCAACAAGACCCGGCCCGTGGCCGCGCATTTCGACTGGGTCCACAGCATCGACCGGCTGAAGATCGCGGAGCGGCTTTCCGCCCAGCGTCCGGCCCACCTGCCGCCGCTGAACGTCTGCCTGCAGGTCAACGTGGACGGCGGCGCCAACAAGTCGGGCGTGGCGCCCGAGGAGGCCCTGCCGCTGGCGCGCGCCGTGGCGGCCTTGCCACAACTGAGGCTGCGCGGGCTCATGGCCATTCCCGAGCCGACCGACGATGCCGCCGCGCAGCGCGAACTCTGCCTGCGCGCGCGCGCCGTCTACGACACGGTTCGCGCGGCGGGCATCACGCTCGACACGCTCTCGCTCGGCATGAGCGCCGACCTCGAGGCGGCGGTGAGCGCCGGCAGCACGATGGTGCGCATCGGGACCGCGATCTTCGGCGGCCGTCCGCGCAAGGCGGCTCAAACCGCTCTTGCATAACTGCTTTCGCCCCGCGCATAGGACATGGCGCGGCGGCCACCGGAGGTCTATCGTCGCGGCATCCGTTCCAACCAAGGTGTCTCCATGAGCGAAAAACTCTCCTTCGTCAGCCCGACCGCCAACAGCCCCTGGGGCACGTACCTGCAGCAGGTCGACCGCGTGGTGCCGTACCTGGGGCCCCTGGCCCGCTGGGTCGAGACGCTCAAGCGGCCCAAGCGCGCATTGATCGTCGACGTGCCGATCGAGATGGACGACGGCACCATCGCCCACTTCGAGGGCTACCGCGTGCAGCACAACATGAGCCGCGGCCCGGGCAAGGGCGGCATCCGCTTCCACCCCGACGTCACGCTCGAGGAAGTGATGGCCCTGTCGGCCTGGATGACCATCAAGACCGCCGCGGTCAACCTGCCCTACGGCGGCGCCAAGGGCGGCATCCGCGTCGATCCGAAGAAGCTCTCGCAGCAGGAGCTCGAGAAGATCACGCGCCGCTACACGAGCGAGATCGGCATCATCATCGGCCCGCACACCGACATTCCCGCCCCCGACGTGAACACCAACCCGCAGATCATGGCGTGGATGATGGACACCTACTCCATGAACGTCGGCGGCACCGCCACCGGCGTGGTCACCGGCAAGCCGCTGCACCTGGGCGGCTCGCTCGGCCGCGTCAAGGCCACGGGCCGCGGCGTGTTCGTCACCGGCCGCGAGGGCGCGCGCCGCCTCGGCCTCGACCTGCGCGGCGCGCGCATCGCGGTGCAGGGCTTCGGCAACGTGGGCTCGGTCGCGGCCGAACTCTTCGTGGAAGCCGGTGCCAAGATCGTTGCGGTGCAGGACCACACCGGCACCATCGTCAATCCCAATGGGCTCGACCTGGCCCAGCTGGTGCCGATCTCGCGCACCGAGGGCGTGGTCGGCTTCAAGGCCGGCGGCGACATCGTGCCGAACGACGACTTCTGGCACGTGGCCTGCGACATCCTCATTCCGGCCGCGCTCGAGGGCCAGATCACGGCCGAGCGCGCGAAGTCCACCACCGCCAAGCTCGTGCTCGAAGGCGCCAACGGCCCGACGGTCCCCGCGGCCGACGACATCCTCGCGGAACGCGGCGTGCTCGTGGTGCCCGACGTGATCTGCAACGCCGGCGGCGTGACCGTGAGCTACTTCGAGTGGGTGCAGGACTTCTCCTCCTTCTTCTGGGACGAGGACGAGATCAACGTGCGGCTCGACCGCATCATGATGAATGCGCTCAACCACATCTGGGACACGGCCGACAAGCACAAGATCACGCTGCGCACCGCCACGTATGCGGTGGCGTGCGAGCGCATCCTGACGGCCCGCCAGGAACGCGGCCTTTATCCCTGACCATCCCCGACGCGGCCGAAAAACCCGGCGCGTCCGGGAACACGGAGCGAACGGCTGGCTCGAAGCCTCGCCGGCACGATCGCCGGTTAGGATTCGCCGCCCATGCCGACCATGCCCCATCGATCTTCTTCCGATTTTTCCGCCGCTTCCCTTTTCGCGTTCCGCCGCCCGGTGCTGCTGCTGGGCCTGCTGGCCGCGCTGCTCGCCGCGGGCTGCGGCAGCAGCGCCCCGCGCCGCACCGCGTATGCGGCCGAGGAGTTCGACTCCACCACCACCCACACGCGCACCTATCCGGCCACGGAGGCGCAGACCTGCGAAGCCGCGCGCCGTGCACTGCTGAGCCAAGGCTACATGGTCCTGGCGGCCAATGCCGACCTCGTGACCGGGCGCAAGAGCTTCCAGCCGGCGCCCGAGGTGCATGTCGAGGTCGAGTTCCGCGTGGTCTGCGCGCGCGAGGGCGGCCGGTCGGGGCGCCAGAGCACCGTGGCGTTCGCGACCGCGTTGCAGGACCGCTACGGCATCAAGAAGGTCAACAACTCGGCCAGCGTCGGCGTGGGCGCCATCGGATCGCTCTCGCTGCCGTTCGGGGGCAGCGACGATGCGATGGTCAAGGTGGCGAGCGAAACCCTCACGGACGAGCGCTTCTACGACCGCTTCTTCACGCTGGTCGACCGCTTCCTGCAGGGCGGCGGCCCCGACGTGCCGCCCGACATGCCATTCGACGACAGGCCCGCGGAGGCGCCGCGCGCCCCGGCCACCACCTTCCCGGTGCCGCCGTCTCCGAACCGCGGCTGACGCGCGCGGGCCTCAGCGCACCAGCGTCGACTTGCCGAACAGGCTCTGCAGCAGCTCGACAGCGACCTCGGCGGTCTGGTTGCGCACGTCGAGCGCGGGATTGAGCTCGACGATGTCGGCCGAGCCGAGGCGGCCGGTGTCGGCGATCATTTCCATGCACAGCTGCATCTCGCGGTAGGTCGGGCCGCCGCGCACGCCTGTGCCCACGCCGGGCGCAATGCCGGGATCGAGGCAGTCGAGGTCGAAGCTCACATGCAGGTGGGTGTCCTCGTCCACGTCCTGCAGCGCCTCGGTCATGGTGGTGCGCATGCCGTGCTCGTCGATGTGGCGCATGTCGAACACATGCAGGCCCAGCGTGCGGATCGCCTCTTTCTCGTCGGCATCGACGCTGCGGATGCCGATGAAGCGGATCGCGTCGTGCTCGACGGCCGCGCGCTCGCCGCTCCAGCCGGTGAGCGCCGCCGGCCCGTGGCCCAAGAGGCACGACACCGGCATGCCATGCAGGTTGCCGCTCGGGCTGGTGGCCTCGGTGTTGACGTCGGCATGCGCGTCGAGCCAAAGCACCCGCAGCTTGCGCCCGCGCTTGCGCGCGTGCCAGGCCACGGCGCTGATCGAGCCGATCGCCAGGCAGTGGTCGCCGCCGAGCATGAGCGGCACATGGCCGGCGCCGAGCGCAGTGTCGATGGCGGCATACACCGTGCGGTTCCAGGCGATCACCTCGTCGAGGTGGCGCAGTCCGTTGGCCGGCTGCGTCCACGGCGTGGCCGGACCCGCGAGGTTGCCGCGGTCGATCACCTCGAAGCCCTGGACGGAAAGCGCCTCGGGCAGGCCCGCCACGCGCAGCGCGTCGGGGCCCATGCCGGCACCGCGCACGCTGGCGCCCACGTCGGTCGGTGCGCCGATCAGTTCGAGGACCGCGGTGCCGCTGCTGTTGCTGCTTTTCATGTCGTTCGCCCGATGTGCTGCCAGAGGAAGGCGTAGCCCAGCGCGTCCATGAAGGCGGCGGCCTTGTTGTCGGCCGCCGCGCTGTGGCCGCCTTCCATGTTCTCGTAGAACGCGCTCGGGTGGCCCATGGCCTCGAGCTTCGCGTGCATCTTTCGCGCATGGACCGGGCCCACGCGGTCGTCGCGCGTCGAGGTGGTGAAGAGCGCGGGCGGGTAGGCCGCATCCGCTTTCGCGTTCTCGTAGGGCGAGAAGGCCTGGAGCCAGGCCCATTCCTCGGGGTCTTCGGGATCGCCGTACTCGGCGATCCACGAGGCGCCGGCCGACAGCTGCGTGTAGCGGCGCATGTCGAGCAGCGCCACCTCGCTCACGATCGCGCCGTAGAGCTGCGGATAGAGCGTGAGCATGTTCCCCATCAGCAGGCCGCCGTTGCTGCCGCCCATGGCGCCGAGGTGCGGCGCCGAGGTGATGTTGCGCGCGAACAGATGCTCCGACACGGCCGCGAAATCCTCGCAGGTGCGCAGCCGGTTCTGCTGCAGCGAGGCCTGGTGCCAGCGCGGCCCGTACTCGCCGCCGCCGCGGATGTTCGCGACCACGTAGACGCCGCCGCGTTCGAGCCATGCGCGCCCGATGCTGCCGCTGTAGCTCGGCTGCAGCGAGATCTCGAAGCCGCCGTAGGCGTACTGCAAGGTCGGGTTGCGGCCGTCGGCCTGCAGGTCTTTGGCCGCGATCTCGAAATAGGGCACGCGGGTGCCGTCCTTCGAGGTGGCGAAATGCTGGCTCACGCGAAAGCGCGCAGCGTCGAAGAACGCGGGGCTGTGCTTCAGCGGTTCGGGCTCGCCGCCGCCGATGGTGCCGATGTAGAGCGTGGTCGGCTGCAGGAAGCCGCTCACCGTGAGGAAATAGTCGTCGTTCTCGTCCTCGTCGATGCCGCCGGCCGCGATGGTCGACAGCGCCGGCGCGCCGCCCAGCGGTTCGCGCAGCCACGGCGCCTGGCCCGGCTGCGGCGTGAGCACCTCGAGCTTGTTCACCACGTCGTGCATCACGTTGAGGATCAGGTGGTGGCGGGTCCACGCGTAGTCGTCTAGCGCGGTGGTCTCGCCGGGCTCGAACAGCACGGTGAGTTCGCGCTGGCCCGCCATCCAGTCGTCGAAGCGCGCGGCCAGCAGCGAGCCGGGCGCGTGGGTGGTGCCGCCCACGGTCCAGGGGCTGCGCGGCTCGACCAGCATCCATTCGCGCGTGATATCGGTGTTCGCGTCGTCGGGCACGTCGATCTTCACGAGCCGGCCGTCGGGTGTGCGAAGCCAGGTTTCACTGTCGTAGAAATCCATCTGGCGCGAGACGAAGTCGCGCTCGAAACCCGGCGTGGTGTCGCGCCATGCGCTGGCCGTCATGTCGTCCATGCCGGCTTCGTAGACGGTCGGGGCGCTGGCCAGCGGCGTGCCGCGGCGCCATTCCTTCACGATGCGCGGATAGCTCGACGTGGTCATCGAGCCCGGGCCGAAATCGGTGGCCACATAGAGGTGGTCGATGTCCTTCCATGCCACGCTGCTCTTGGCCTCGGGCAGCTCGAAGCCGCCGGGCACGAACTGCTTGTCTTCGAGGTCGAACTCGCGCACCACCTCGGCATCGGCGCCGCCGCGCGAGAGCGACACCAGGCAGCGCCGATACGCGGGCTGCAGGGTCTGCGCGCCGTGCCAGACCCAGTTCTCGCGCTCGGCGGCCGCGAGCGCGTCGAGGTCGAGCACGGTCTCCCACGCGGGTTGCGGCTTCCGGTATTCGGTCAGCGTGGTGCGCCGCCAGAGCCCCTTGGGGTTCTTCCGGTCGCGCCAGAAGTTGTAGAAGAAGGGCCCGATCTTGCGCACCATCGGAATGCGGTCGTCGGCATCGAGCACTTCGAGGATGCCCTCGGCCATGCGCTCGAACTCCGGCGATGCCGCATAGCGCGCGACGGTCGCCGCGTTGTGCTGGCGGGCCCACTCGATCGGCTCTTGCCCATCGATGTCCTCGAGCCAGAGGTACGGGTCGGATGGCGCGGGCGAAACGGGAGAGGTCATGCGCGCAGTGTACGAAGCCCGCGCGACGGACAGGCCCCGCGCGGGTTATTCAGCGCCCGGGCCGCACCATCTTGCAGTCGGTGCCCTGCGCCAGTTCGTTGCCGGTGTACACCGCGTCGGTGCGGAAGCCGTAGTCGGTGCCTTCCCAGCCCACCTTCACGGCCTTGCCGTCGACCGGTGCGATGGTGTTGACCACCTGCGGCAGCAGGAGCTGGTGGTCTTCGGCGCGCATGCGCACCGGCCCCACCACCGAATCGAAGTTCATGTCCTCGAGCGCGCTCGCCACCTTCAGGCTGTCGGTGCTGCGGGCCTTGTTGATGGCGGCGGCCAGCAAGCGCGGCGTGAGCTCGATGCGCGGCGCGAGGAAGTCCTTGCCGGTCTTGGCCTTGTACGCTTTGGCGAGCGCATCGGCGCGCGGCGTGTCGGCTTGGCCGGGGTGCCATTCCGCGACCCAGGTGAGCTGCCCCGTCTTGGCCTGCGACACCGCGAGCACCGTGCCGGGCACCGAGCCCGCGCTGTGGTTGAAGTAGCGCAGGTTGTGGCCCGCGTCGCCCGCGGCCTTCAGCAGCAGCGTCATGTCCTGGCCCCAGTTGCCGGTGATCACCGAATCGGCGCCGCTCTGGCGGATGTTGGCGACGTAGGGCGAGAAGTCTTTCACGCGGCCGATCTGGTGGTAGGTCTCGCCCACGAACTGCACGTCGGGCCGCGCCAGGCCCACCAACTGCCGGCCGTAGCTGGCCCACTGCTTGCCGTGGGCGTAGTCCTGGTTGAGCAGGTAGATCTTCTTGATGTCGGGCGTCTTCTTGATGTAGTTGGCGAGCGCCTTCATCTTCATGGCGGTGTTGGCCTCGGTCTGGAAGTGCCAGAAGCTGCAGTTCTTGCCGGTCATCTCGGGATCGACCGACGAGTGGTTCAGCACGATCAGTTCCTTGCCGGGGTTGCGCTGGTTCCAGCGGTTCGCCGACTGCACGAGCGCAGCCACCACCGATGAGCCCGAACCGCCCGTGATGATCGCCTTGGCGCCCTGGTCGATGGCCGCCTGCAGCGCGCTCTGGCTCTCCTGCGCCGAGAGCTTGCTGTCGAACTGCAGCAGCTGCAGCTTGGTGCCGCCGAGCACGCCGCCCTTGGCATTGATCTCTTCCACGGCGAACTGGATGTGCGTCAGCATCAGTTCGCCCACGTTGGCGAAGGGCCCCGAAAGGGGGTCGATGTACGCGACCTTGTAGGTGGCCTCCTGGGCGCGGACTGTGCCTGCGACGGCCATCAGCGCGGCGAGCGCGACGGGGGCGAGGCGTGTGATCTTCGGTGTCATGTGTGGTTGTCTCCCATGGGTCTTAGAAAATCTTCGCGCAGAGCACGCGGCACTGCGCCTTCAGCGCGGTGCCGGCGTGCGAAGGCCGATCACCCGGGTGGCGAGCCGCGTGAGTTCGGCCGCCACCTCGTCGGGCGAGAGGCGGCCGTCCGGGCGGTACCAGCTGTAGAGAAAGCCGGGCAGGCTGAGGGCCGCGAGCGCGGTGATCTTGGTCTCGGTGAAATCGAGGTCGCCGTCGCGGCGCGCTTCCTCGAGCAGCGGACAGAGCAGTTCGTAGAAATGGTTGGCGAGCTTCTTGGCGGCCGCCAGGTACTCGGGCCGGTACACCTGCGGTTCGCGGTACGGAAAGAAGGCGCAGGGATGGTGCGCCACGGTCGCGCGAATCAGCCGCTCGATGCCTTCGAGCACCTTTTCGCTGGCGCGGCGCGGATCGTCGGCGGCGAAGTCGAGCGCGGTGAAGCAGTCGACCGTGGGGCGCCACGACAGCACCTCGAAGATCTCCTGCTTGTCGCGGAAGTAGTAGTACACGAAAGGCTTCGTCACGCCGAGCGCGCGCACGATCTGCGCCATCGTGGTGTTGGCATAGCCCTGGGCGGCGAAGAGCCGCGCGGCAGCCTGCAGGATGCGCTCGCGCTGCACGTCGGTGCCCTGCGTGGCAGCGCGCTGCCGTCCGGTGCCCTGCGGCATGTCGGAGCGCACCGTGGGCTGCCTTGCTGCGGCGGAACCGCGCGCAGAGGGTTTGTGCCGTGTCGCCGAAGTTATACCCATGGGTAGGATTGTTCGTGCACCATGCACCATTGGCAAGCGCCTGCCATGCACAGGCGGCTATCGATAACCCTGAGGAAGTGACGCCATGGAGACAACCGCAACGACCGCCGATCGCGCCATGCGCGAACTGCCGCCCCGGCCGCAACAGCCGCTGCACGAATACCTGCGCGCCCATGCGCGCGAGCGCGGCGAGCGCACGGCCTGCATCTGGTACGGCCACGCCATGAGCTGGTCGGAGCTCGACCGCGCGAGCGATGCCTTCGCGGCGCGGCTGCAGGCGATCGGCGTGACAAAGGGCGAGCCGGTGGTGCTTTTCCTCAACAACTGTCCGCAGTATCTGGTGGCGCACTTCGGCATTCAGAAGATCGGCGCCATCGTCTGCCCGAGCGGTCCGCTCAACAAGGAGCACGAGCTGGCCTACCAGGTCAACGACCTGAAGGCGCGCGTGATCGTCGCGGCCGCGCCGCTGCTGCCGGTGGTGCGCAAGGTGCAGCCGGAGAGTGCGATCGGACACGTGTTCGTGGTGCTCTACGCCGACCTGCTGCCGGCCGAGCCCGTGCCGGCGCTGCCGGCCGAGCTTGCGGCAGAGCTCGGCACCGAACGCAGCGTGCCCGCGGGCTGTGAAGACTTCCTCGAGGTGATGCAGAGCGGCGCGGTGCCGCAGCCCGTGGCCGTGGATCTCGACGACGTGGCGCTGTGTAGACTACGTGTCAGATCGGTGGCGATA
>CAMLCW010000122.1 GCA_946478645.1 uncultured Variovorax sp. | reverse complement strand
CGCGCATGCCGTCCTTGAAGCCCTTGACGGCGCCGCCTAGGTCGGAGCCCATGTTCTTGAGCTTCTTGGTGCCGAAGACCACGACCACGATCAGCAGCACGATGAGCCAATGCCAAATCGAAAACGAACCCATGATGGATCTCTCCTGTACAGACTGATGGGATTCTAGTCGGCCGACGGAGTTCAGCCGCCCGTCAACCCTTGAGCCAGGGGCGCGGGCCGCCGATGACGTGGAAGTGCAGGTGCGCCACCTCCTGCCCGCCGTCGGCCCCGGTGTTGGTCACCAGCCGGAATCCGCCTTCGGGATAGGGCCTGCAGCCTTCCTGCTCCGCCAACTGCGGCACCAGCGCCATCATGCGCCCGAGCAGGCCGGCGTGCTGCGCCTGGACGTGCGCCATCGACACGATGTGCTGCTTGGGGATCAGCAGGAAGTGCACCGGCGCCCAGGGGTGGATGTCGTGGAAGGCGAAGACCTCGTCGTCCTCGTAGACCTTGCGCGACGGGATCTTGCCTTCGACGATCTTGCAGAAGACGCAGTTCGGATCAGATGACATCTTTGGGTTCCATGGGGCGGTTGGCGTTCATGCGGATCATGCCCTTGACGATCCGGTACAGGAACCACAGCGAGATCAGGCTCCAGGCGATCCAGCCCGGCACCAGCAGCAGCAGCCAGAGCCAAGAGGTCAGGATGTACAGCAGGCCGGCCCAGAGCACCGAGCGGATGCGCCAGCTGAAGTGCGAGGCCTGCCAGGTGCCGGCCGCGTTGTCGCGCTTGATGAAATCGATCAGCAGCGCCACCAGCAGCAGCGCGATGGAGGCCTGGGCGCCGGGCAGCACGGCGGCCACCGCCACGATCAGGTGCAGGATGTAGCTCACCCAGCCCCAGGTCTTGAGGGATTCGTCGGGTTCCACGTTCACGATCTCGTTGGCCATGCGTTGTGTCCTTTCAATCGTTGGATGCCTCGCGCGCCTGGGCCTTGCGCAGGGCTTTTTCCTCGATGCCGCTGGTGCCTTCGCGCCGCTCGAGCTCCGCGATCACCTCGGCGGGCGACGCGCCGTAGTGCGCCAGCGCCACCATGGTGTGGAACCACAGGTCGGCCACTTCGTTCACTATTTTTGTGCGATCGCCGCCGTGGTCGGCGTCCTTCGCGGCCATCACGACCTCGGTGGCTTCCTCGCCGATCTTCTTGAGGAAGGCATCGGGGCCGCGGTGCAGCAGGCGCGCGACGTAGCTCTTCTCGGGGTCGCCGCCGCGTGCGGGCAGTCGGCTCTCGATGACTGCGGCCAGGCGTGCCAGGGCGTCCGAGGTGTTGTTGTTCACTGTGGCGCTCATTTGTAGATCGACTCCGGGTCTTTCAAGACCGGCTCGGTCACGGTCCAGCGACCGTTCTCGTACTTGCTGAAGAAGCAGCTGTGGCGCCCGGTGTGGCAGGCGATGCCGGGCTCGTGCCCGAGCTGGGTCACCTTGAGCAGCACCACGTCGTTGTCGCAGTCGATGCGGATCTCGTGCACGGTCTGCACATGGCCCGATTCCTCGCCCTTGAACCAGAGCTTGCCGCGCGAGCGGCTGAAATACACGGCGCGGCCGAGTTCGGCGGTCTTCGCGAGCGCCTCGCGGTTCATCCACGCAAACATCAGGACGTCGTTGCTGCCCTGTTCCTGCGCGATCACAGGCACCAGGCCGTTCGCGTCCCACTTCACTTCGTCGAGCCAATTCATGGCGCGTATTGTCCCACCCCGGGCGGCACTCGCTGGTGCACCCTTGGCGCTGCGCTCATGGCTTTTCCGCTGATTGCGCGCGTTGCTCCCTCCCCTCCCGGGGGAGGGCTGGGGTGGGGGCACGCAGCGTACCCATCGGGCGCTCTGCCAGCCCCCATCCCAGCCTTCCCCCAAAGGGGGAAGGAGCAACAGCCGTGGCGCACGTCGGCGCGGTGCGTTGGGCGCTCATGTGCGCACCGGAATGCCCCGGGCGGCCATGCGCGCCTTGGCCTCGCCGACCGTGTGCTGGCCGTAATGGAAGATGCTCGCGGCCAGCACCGCATCGGCACCGCCGGTCTGGATGCCGTCGGCGAGGTCGTCGAGGCTGCCCACGCCGCCCGAGGCGATGACCGGCACGTCGACCGCGTCGCTCACCGCGCGCGTGAGCGCGAGGTCGAAGCCGCTCTTGGTGCCGTCGCGGTCCATGCTGGTCAAGAGGATCTCGCCCGCGCCGCGGCGCGCCATCTCGGCGGCCCATGCCACGGCATCGAGCCCGGTGTTCTTGCGCCCGCCGTGGCTGTACACGTCCCAGCCCGGCCCGCGGGTGGCTGCTTCCTCGGCGCTGCGGCGCTTGGCGTCGATGGCCACCACGATGCACTGCGCGCCGTACTTCTGCGAGGCCTCTTCGATCACCTGCGGATTGGCGATGGCGGCCGAATTGAAGCTGGTCTTGTCGGCGCCGGCATTGAGCAGCCGCCGCACGTCCTCGACCGTGCGCACGCCGCCGCCCACGGTGAGCGGTATGAACACCTGCGAGGCGACGGCCTCGATCATTGGCAGGATCAGGTCGCGGCCGTCGCTGGTGGCGGTGATGTCGAGGAAGGTGAGCTCGTCGGCGCCCTGCGCGTTGTAGCGTGCGGCAATCTCGACCGGATCGCCCGCATCGCGCAGTTCGAGAAAATTGACGCCCTTCACGACGCGGCCGCCGGTGACGTCGAGACAGGGAATGATGCGTTTGGCGAGCATGGTCGGTGGCAAAGAAAAAGTCAGAGAACGCGCAGCTGCTGCCAGCCTTGCCATTCGGCACCGGGCATCAGCAGCACCTGCTCGTCGATGCGGGCGGCTTCGACGCAGAGCATGTGGCGAAAGCCGTCGTCGGGCATGTCGGCGAGTTTCGCACTGAGCGCGGCACCCGGGTTCCAGACCACGGTTTCGCTGCAGCTCGCGCTTTGCGAGATCTCGAGCGTGCCGCCGGGCTGCACGAGCCGCAGCGGCTGCGCGGGCGCGGCGTAGACACTGTCGAACTCGGCATCGAAGCGCAGCGCCGGTGCCATCTCGACGTGGCGATCGTCGCGCAGCGAATCCCAGCGGTTCGCACCCTGCAGGCCCTCGAGCCGCACCTCGGCAATGTCGTCGACGCGCAGGTAGGTGTGCAGCGCCGCGGCAAAGCTCAGCGGCGCAGAGCCCGTGTTCCGCATGGACAGCGCGATGCGCAGCCGCCCCGGCGCCATCGCCAGGTGCAGGCGCGCCTCGAAGGGATGGGGCCAAAGGCTGCGCGTGGCGTCGCTGTCGCCGAGGCGCAGGACCCAGTCGCCCGTGCCGGCATCGATGCCGCGGTCCTCCCAGGGCAGGTTCCGCATGAAGCCGTGCTTGGGCAGCGTGCCGCGCTGGTTGAACTGCGGGCAGCAGAGGGGCACGCCGCCGCGGATCGCGGCCTTGCCGTCGAACACCGCGCGGGGGCTCAGGTAGAGGCGCTCCACGCCGTCGGCGGTGACCCACGACAGCGGTTGCGCCCCGTGCAGCGACACCGTCAGCAGGCTGCCGTCGGAACCCGTGGCGCGCAGCGCGGGCTGGCCATGAAACTCGATCGAGCTGATATCCATGCGGGGAATTGTAGGCAGCGGCCTGTGTCGGTCAGCGCGCCGGCCAGGCCCACCGCGGGATTTCGCTTATGTCGAGATTGGCGATGCGGGTTTCGCCGAGCCGCTTCTCGAGCACCACCGGCTGCAGTGCGACGCCGTCCGCCGCCGCATCCTCGAGCGCCGCGATGAGCCGCGCGGCATGCGACACCACGATGACCTGCGCCGTGCGCGCGGCATGTACGACGAGCCGGCCGAGCGCGGGCAAGAGGTCGGGGTGCAGGCTGGTCTCGGGTTCGTTGAGCACCAGCAGCGCGGGCGGCCGCGGCGTGAGCAGCGCCGCGATCCACAGCAGGTAGCGCAGCGTGCCGTCGGAGAGCTCGGCGGCCGTGAGCGGCCGCAGCAGGCCGTGCTGGTGCATCAGCGTCTCGAAGCGGTCATCGGCGGTGCGCACCTCGAGCCGCGCGCCCGGGAAGGCATCGTCCACCGCGCGGTCGAGCGCCTCGCCGTCGCCGATCTCGCGGATGGTCTGCAGCGCCGCGGCCAGGTCGGCGCCGTCGTCGGCGAGCACGGGCGTGTAGGTACCGAGCTGGGGCTGGCGCGCGGGCGCGCCCGCATCGGAGCGAAAGTGGTCGTAGAAGCGCCAGGAACGCATCTGCTCGCGCAGCGAGAGCATCTCGGGCGCGGCCTGCGGATCGGCGAACTCGGTCATCATGCTGGCGAAGTGCGCGATCGGCCGGCCCACCGGCGTCCAGCCACCACCCGCCGCGCGCAGCCTCAGCGAAGCGCCCTTGCGGTCGACCAGTTGCGTCGCCGGTCGCAGCAGCGGGCCGCTCCAGATCGCCTCGTGCTTGATCTGCGGATCGCGGTTGAAGCGGCTCCCATCGCGCGGGATCGGCAGCCCGATGTCGATCGCATAGCCGAAATCAGCGCTGGCCGCGCCCGCGAAGCCGAGCCGCAGATTCACCGGCTCGCTACGGATGGTGCCCTGCACCGGCTGCTCTCCGCGCAGCATGGCGGCCGAGAAGCGCTCGGGCCCGGCCCAGAGCGTGGAAGAAAGCCCGCCCTCGCGCACCAGCGAGCGGATCACCCCGCCGCTCGCGATCTCGGCCAGCAGGCGCATCGCGCGGTAGACACTCGACTTGCCGCTGCCGTTCGGCCCCGTGACCACGGTGAGCTGCGCGAGCGGCACCGTGAGCGCGCGCAGCGACCGGTAGTTGGCAATGGCAAGCGCGGAAAGCACGGCGAAAGAAACCTTTTCGGTTGTCCTTTCGCGTCCTTCGCGAAACCTTCGCGTCCTCTGCGTCCGGAAGTCCGCTTCGAACTACAGCCGCTCAGGCCCCCGCGAGTTCGTCCGCCCGCGCCTGCGCGGCCGCGAAGTCGAGGTCGCCCGAATAGATCGCACGCCCGCAGATCACGCCTTCGACGCCCTCGGGCTCGACCTCGCAGAGCTTGTCGATGTCGCCCATGTTCGAGAGGCCTCCCGAGGCGATCACCGGGATCGTGAGGGCCTGTGCGAGCTTGACGGTGGCTTCGATGTTGATGCCCGAAAGCATGCCGTCGCGGCCGATGTCGGTGTAGATGATCGACTCGACGCCGTAGTCCTCGAACTTCTTGCCGAGGTCGGCCACCTCGTGGCCCGTGAGCTTGCTCCAGCCGTCGGTGGCGACCTTGCCGTCCTTGGCATCGAGCCCCACGATGATGTGGCCGCCGAAAGCCACGCAGGCGTCCTTCAGGAAACCGGGGTTCTTGACCGCGGCGGTGCCGATGATCACGTAGCGCAGGCCGTCGTCGATGTAGCGCTCGATGGTGTCGAGGTCGCGGATGCCGCCGCCGAGCTGCACCGGGATGTCGTCGCCCACTTCACGCAGGATCGCCTTGATGGCCGCATGGTTCTGCGGCTTGCCGGCGAAGGCGCCGTTCAGGTCGACCAGGTGCAGCCGCCGCGCGCCGGCATCGACCCACTTGCGCGCCATGGCGGCCGGGTCTTCGCTGAAGATGGTGGACTGGTCCATATCGCCTTGCTTGAGGCGAACGCAGTGGCCGTCTTTGAGGTCGATCGCTGGGATGAGGAGCATGAAAGTGGCGCGAGAGGGCGAAGAACGGGCTTTTGGAAGGCGAAGCCCAGGCGTGGAACGGTGGTCAGGGATTCCAGTGAAGGAAGTTTCGATAGAGCTGCAACCCATGGTCCGCACTCTTCTCGGGGTGGAACTGGGTGGCAAAAATATTATCGCGTGCGATGGCGGCGGTAAAGCATGCCCCGTAATCCGACTCGCCCACGCTGTGCCGCGCGTCCGCCGGCCGGGCATAGAAGCTGTGGACGAAATAGAAGTAGCTCAGGTCCGGCACGCCCGCCCACATGGCGTGCGCATGCGCCTGGCGCACCTGGTTCCAGCCCATCTGCGGCACCTTGAAGCGGCTGCCGTCCGGCTGCGTCCGCCCGGCGAGATCAAACTTGACGACCTCGCCCGGAATCAGGCCGAGCCCCTCGGTCGGGCCTTCGTCGCTGCGCGACAACAGCATCTGCATGCCGACGCAGACGCCGAAGAGCGGCTTGCTGGCCGCCGCTTCGAGCACCGACTCCATCAGCCCCGACTCGCGCAGCTCGCGCATGCAGTCTGGCATGGCGCCCTGCCCCGGCAGCACCACGCGCGTGGCGCTACGCACCACCTCGGGATCGGAAGTGACGAACACCTCCACGCCCGCGAGGTCGGCCGCATGGCGCACGGCCTGCGACACCGAGTGCAGGTTGCCCATGCCGTAGTCGACCACGGCGACGGTATTTGCTGCTACAGATTTCATAGCTTCAGCGGGCGCCTGGTTCAGAGCGAGCCCTTGGTCGACGGAATCATGCCGGCCGAGCGCGGATCGAGTTCGAGTGCGCTGCGCAGCGCACGTGCGAAGGCCTTGAACACGGTCTCGCACTGGTGGTGCGCATTCACGCCCTTGAGGTTGTCGATGTGCAGCGTGACGAAGGCGTGGTTCACGAAGCCCTGGAAGAATTCATAGGTCAGCTGGCTGTCGAAGGTGCCGATCATGCCGCTGGTGAACGGCACGTGCATCTCGAGGCCTGGGCGGCCCGAGAAATCGATCACCACGCGGCTCAGCGCCTCGTCGAGCGGCACGTAGGCATGGCCGTAGCGGCGGATGCCCTTCTTGTCGCCGACGGCCTTGGCCACGGCCTGGCCGAGCGTGATGCCCACGTCTTCGACGGTGTGATGGCCGTCGATGTGCAGGTCGCCCTGGCAGTCGATCTCGAGATCGATCAGCCCGTGGCGCGCGATCTGGTCGAGCATGTGGTCGAAGAAGCCGATGCCGGTCGAGAGCTTGGCCTTCCCGGTACCGTCGAGGTTGACGCTCGCGGTGATCTTGGTTTCGGCGGTGTTGCGCGTGACCGAGGCGGTACGCGCGGCGGTGCCGCTGTCGGCAAGCTGTGGGGTGGTCATAGTGATTCTTCGAGGGCCGCGAGCATGCGGGCATTCTCGTCGGCGGTGCCGACGGTCAGGCGCAGACAGTTTGCGAGCAGTTCGTGCATTTTAGAAACGTTCTTGACCAGAACCCCGCGGCTCTTCATGCCGTCGAAGGTCTTTGCGGCGTCGGGCACCCGCACCAGGATCATGTTGGCGTCGCTCGGCCAGGTCTTCACGCCCGGCAGCCGACCGAGGCCCATCATGAGCCGGTGGCGCTCGTCGCGGATCTGCCGCGCCTGGGCCTCGAACACTTCGGCATGCTCGAGCGCGAACAGCGCGCACTCGCAGTTGAGCACGCTGATGTTGTAGGGCGGGCGCACCTTGTCGATCTCGGCGACCAGCGCGGCCGGCCCCATGAGATAGCCGAGCCGGATGCCGGCCAGGCCGAACTTGCTGAGCGTGCGCATCAGCAGCACATGGCCATGGCGCGCGATGCGGTCGATGTAGCTGCGGGCCGCGAAGGGCTGGTAGGCCTCGTCGATGACCACCAGCCCGCCCTGGGCGCCCTGGGCTTCGACGATCTTCTCGATCGCCGCGTCGTCCCAGAGGTTGGCGGTGGGGTTGTTCGGATAGGCGAGGTAGACGATGGCGGGCTTTTCGCGCGCGATGGCGGCGAGCATCGCGGCCTCGTCGAGCTCGAAATCGGCCGTGAGCGGCACGCCCACGAAGCGCAGGCCCTGCAACTGCGCGCTCATGGCGTACATCACGAAGCCCGGCACGGGCGCCAGCACCGCGGCGCCCGGCTTGTCGCAGGCGATGGCCAGCAGCGAGATCAGTTCGTCCGAGCCGTTGCCGAGCATCAGGCCGAAGCCTTCGGGCATGCGGGCATGCGCGGCCAGCGCGCGCTGCAGGTCGGCGCCGCGCTCGCCCGGATAACGGTTGAGCGCCAGCGCGCCGAGCCGCGCGCCGAGTTCGGCCTGCAGCGCTGCAGGCAGGCCGTACGGGTTCTCCATCGCGTCGAGCTTGACCAGCCCGCGCGCGTCCTGCACCGCATAGGCATGCATCGACTGGATGTCGGAACGGATGCGGTCGATCGAAGGAGAAGCGGATGTCGAGGGAGAAGAAGTCATCGGGTGCAGCGGTAGCTGTTTTGGAGGGCGCCGGCCATGACCAGCTGGACCGGCATGTCGGCTTCGTAGCTGTCGGCGTTGCGGCTCAGCTCGGTCTGGTAGAGGGAGCGTGCCATCGAAGGCTCGAGCCGGCGGCCTTCGATGCAGAACAGCGGCTTCTGGCCGTTGCGCTGCGCTGCGTCGGCGCCTTCGCGCAGGCCTTCGAGCACGCCGACGAGGTAGTAGCTCGCATAGGCCTTGCCATCCTTCTCGGCGGCTTCGAGCGTGCGCAGTTCGCGGATGCTCATGGCCTGCGCGACGCCCGCGGCCGCGAGCAGCGACAGCAGCACGGCCGCCATGCGCGGACGATGAAAACGGCGTATGGCGGCCATCGTGCGTGCCTGCTCCTGGCGCAACCGGCCGCGCTCAGGCGTTGCGCAGCCGCAGCCGTGCTGCTTCGGCGTGCGCCTGAAGACCCTCGCCTTCCGCCAGCGTGACCGCGATCGGGCCGAGCACCTGCGCGCCCGCCTCGCTGACCTCGATCAGGCTCGAGCGCTTCTGGAAGTCGTAGACGCCGAGCGGGCTTGAGAAACGCGCCGTGCCGCTGGTGGGCAGCACGTGGTTGGGGCCGGCGCAGTAGTCGCCGAGGCTTTCGCTCGTGAACGCGCCGAGGAAGATCGCGCCCGCATGGCGCAACAGCGGCTCCCAGCGCTGCGGCTCGCTGCTGCTGACCTCGAGGTGCTCGGGCGCGATGCGGTTGCTGATCTCGCAGGCTTCTTCCATGCTCCGGGTGTGGATCAGCGCGCCGCGGCCGTTGAGCGAGGCCGCAATGATCTCGGCGCGCGGCATCGTCGGCAGCAGCCGGTCGATCTCGGCCTGCACGCGATCGATGTAGGCCGCGTCGGGGCAGAGCAGGATGCTCTGCGCGAGCTCGTCGTGCTCGGCCTGGCTGAACAGGTCCATCGCCACCCAGTCGGGCGGCGTGCTGCCGTCGGCGAGCACCAGGATCTCGCTCGGGCCCGCGATCATGTCGATGCCGACGGTGCCGAACACGCGGCGCTTGGCGGCGGCCACGTAGGCGTTGCCGGGGCCGGTGATCTTGTCGACGGCGGGAATGGTGGCGGTGCCGTAGGCCAGCGCGGCCACGGCCTGGGCGCCGCCGAGGGTGAAGGCGCGCGTCACGCCGGCCACGTAGGCGGCAGCGAGCACGAGCTGATTCTTCTCTCCCCCGGGCGTTGGCACGACCATGACGATTTCGCCCACGCCCGCGACGTGCGCGGGGATGGCGTTCATCAGCACGCTCGACGGGTAGGCGGCCTTGCCGCCTGGCACATAGATCCCCACGCGGTCGAGCGGGGTGACCTTCTGGCCGAGCAGCGAGCCGTCGGCA
This sequence comes from uncultured Variovorax sp., assembly GCA_946478645.1. Next base: position 3,448 of record CAMLCW010000122.1, on the reverse strand, counting down.
TCGCGATAGCTCCAGCTTTCGCCCGAGGCTTTTTTCTGCGCCTCGTGGTAGCTGCGCACGCGCCGCGCGGCGGCCTCAAGCGCCTCGCGCTGCGCCGCGGGCAGCGACTCGAAGGCCGCCTTGAGTTCGGCCTGCGTGAGCTCCAGTTCCGAAAGCGTCGTCGCATCGAGCCGGTCGAAGCGCCGCGTGTACTCAAGCACCGCCTCGTCGCCGCGCTGCTGCACGTCGGCCAGGATGTCGGCCACGACCTTCTCGATGGCTGCATCGGCATCCGCGGACCAATGCAGCCGCGCCTTGAATTCGGCGTCGAAGCCGGCCGAGGCGGTGGACAGTCGGGCGGGGGCTGCTTTCGGAGTCATGGGTCGGAAAAGGTCAGGCAGAGGGAATGGCCGACGCGAAGGCGTCGATGATGCGGCGGATCGGCTCGCGCTTGAGCTTGAGCGCGGCCTGGTTGACCACGAGGCGCGCGCTGATGTCCATGATGCGCTCGACCTCGACCAGCTGGTTGGCCTTGAGCGTGTTGCCGGTCGAGACCAGGTCGACGATGGCGTCGGCCAGGCCGGTGAGCGGCGCGAGCTCCATGCTGCCGTAGAGCTTGATCAGGTCGACGTGCACGCCCTTGCTCGCGAAGAATTCGCGCGCCAGGCCCACGTACTTGGTCGCAACCTTGAGGCGCGAGCCCTGGCGCACGGCCGAGGCGTAGTCGTAGTCGGCACGCACCGCCACGCTCAGGCGGCAGGCCGCAATGCGCAGGTCGAGCGGCTGGTACAGGCCCTGGTTGCCGTGCTCGAGCAGCACGTCGAGCCCGGTCACGCCGAGGTCGGCGCCGCCGTACTGCACGTAGGTGGGCACGTCGGAGGCGCGCACCAGCACCACGCGCACGTCGGGCCGGGTGGTGCCGAGGATCAGCTTGCGGGACTTGTCGGGGTCCTCGGTGACCTCGATGCCGGCCGCGGCCAGCAGCGGCAGGGTCTCTTCGAAGATGCGGCCTTTGGACAGAGCAAGCGTGATCACGATTGCGACTCCTGTGATGCGAGGGTGATCATGCGGCGGCGGCTCCAGTCAGTCGTTCGATGTCGGCGCCCAGGCCGCGCAGCTTGGCTTCCATGCGGTCGTAGCCCCGGTCGAGGTGGTAGATGCGGTCGACCAGCGTCTCGCCGTCGGCCACCAGCCCGGCAATGACCAGGCTTGCCGAGGCGCGCAGGTCGGTGGCCATCACGGTGGCGCCGGAGAGCTGCGGCACGCCCTCGACCATCGCCACCTTGCCCTCGACGTGGATGCGCGCGCCCAGGCGCACCATCTCGTTCACGTGCATGAAGCGGTTCTCGAAGATCGTCTCGGTGACCATCGACGCGCCCTGCGCGATCACATTGAGCGCCATGAACTGCGCCTGCATGTCGGTCGGGAAGCCCGGGTATTCGGTGGTGCTGAAGCTTTGCGCCTTGAGGTGGCCGCCGGCCGGCGCGCTGGAGCGGATGCGCACGCCGCCCTCTTCCGCAGCGACCGTGCAGCCGGCATCACGCAGCTTGTCGATCACCGCGTCGAGGTGGTCGGCACGCGCATGACGCAGGAACACATCGCCGCCCGTCGCGGCCACGGCGCACAGGAAGGTGCCGGCCTCGATGCGGTCGGCCACCACCGCGTGTTCGCAGCCGTGCAGCTTCTCGACGCCCTGGATGCGGATGTGGCTGGTGCCGTGGCCTTCGATCTTTGCGCCCATGCGGATCAGCATCTCGGCCAGGTCGACGATCTCGGGCTCTTGGGCGGCGTTCTCGAGCAGGGTCTCGCCTTCGGCCAGCGCGGCGGCCATGAGGAAGTTCTCGGTGCCCGTCACCGTGACCATGTCCGTCAGGATGCGGGCCCCCTTCAGCCGCGTGCGCCCGGCCGGCAGGCGCGCGAGCATGTAGCCGTGCTCGACCGCGATCTCGGCGCCCATCGCCTGCAGGCCCTTGATGTGCTGGTCGACAGGCCGCGAGCCGATGGCGCAGCCGCCCGGCAGCGAAACCTTGGCATGGCCGAAGCGCGCGAGCAGCGGGCCCAGCGCCAGCACGGAGGCGCGCATGGTCTTGACCAGTTCGTAGGGCGCCCCGGGGTTGATGAGGTCGCCGGCATCGAGCCGCACGGTGCCGTTGTCGTCGCGCTCGGCCGCCACGCCCATGTTGCGCACCAGCTTGAGCATGGTCGACACGTCCTGCAGCCGCGGCACGTTGTGCAGCACCACGGGCTGGTCGGTCAAGAGCGCCGCGCACAGTTCGGGCAGCGCGGCGTTCTTGGCGCCGGAAATGAGTACCTCGCCGCGAAGCTGGCGCCCGCCGCGAATCAGAAGCTTGTCCATCAGGAATCCAGCGATTAGGGGCCGCTCGGCGGCCGTTGCTTGCTTGCTTATTTGTCGATCGCCGCCCATTCGGCCGGCGTGTAGGTCTTCATCGAGAGCGCATGCACCTCGTCGGTGTGCATTTTCGCACCGAGGGTGGCGTAGACCCGCTGATGGCGCTGGATCGCGCGCTTGCCCTCGAATTCGGCCGAGACGATGGTGGCATACCAGTGCCGGCCGTCACCTTCCAGCGTGATGTGCTCGCAGGGGAGATGGGACTGGATGATGGCTTGGAGTTCTTCAGCGGTCATGGGAGGTGTTCGGCATGCATTTTGGCGCGGTACGAAAGCGGACTTCCGGACGCAGAGGACGCGAAGGTTTCGCAGAGGACGCGAAAGGAAGACCCAAGAAAAGTCTTTCGGTTTTCTTTTGCGCTCTTCGCGAAACCTTCGCGTCCTCTGCGTCCGGTGGTCCGCATTTTCAGCCTCGAATTTTGTAACCGATGCGCAGCAGGTGCACTGCAATGGCGCTGATCACAAGCCACGCCGCGCCGACGATGCCCAGGCTGAGCCACGGCGAGGCGTCGCTCACGCCGAAGAAGCCATAGCGGAAGCCGTCGATCATGTAGAAGAACGGGTTCAGATGGCTCACTTTCTGCCAGAACGGCGGCAGCGAGCCGATCGAATAGAACACGCCCGAAAGAAAGGTCATGGGCATGATCAAAAAGTTCTGGAACACCGCCATCTGGTCGAACTTCTCGGCCCAAAGCCCGGCGATGAGCCCGAGCGTGCCGAGCATCGCGGAGCCCAGCAGCGCGAACACCAAAATCCAGAGCGGCGCCTCGAAGCTCGGCATCGCAAAGAACATGGTGACCACGAAGACCCCGAGTCCCACGGCCAGCCCGCGCACCACCGACGAGCCCACGTAGGCGAAAAACCAGCCCCAGTGCGACAGCGGCGTGAGCAGCACGAAGACCAGGTTGCCCATGATCTTGCTCTGGATGATCGACGAAGAACTGTTGGCGAACGCGTTCTGCAGCACGCTCATCATCACGAGGCCCGGCACCAGGAAGGCCGTATAGGGCACCGTGCCGTAGACCGTCACCCGCCCTTCGAGCACATGGCCGAACACCAT
>CAMLCW010000121.1 GCA_946478645.1 uncultured Variovorax sp. | reverse complement strand
ATGATGGCCGAGAAGGCGGCCGAGTGGGTCCTGCGCGGGGTTTGAAGGGGTCGGGAGCGGACAGCCGGACGCAGAGGACGCGAAGGTTTCGCAGAAGTCGCAAAAGAAAACCCTAAAAATCTGTCTTTGGATTCTTCTGCGACTTCTGCGTCGCTTTTGTCTTCCTTCTTGCGTTCGGCTGTCCGCTTTCCGCCCCGCTCTATTTGAGTTTGCTGTCCTCGCGCTTGGCTTCCGCCATCGCTTCAGGCTCCAGCTCTTCGGCATAGCGGTTGAAGCGGATGAAGAGGCCCCAGCCGGCCAGCAGCAGGCCCACGGCACCGAGCATCAGCGCCGCATGCAGCATCAGCTCGGGCGCCTCACGCGCCTTGAAGATCGCAACGAGCGCCTCGACCGCCACCGCGACCACGATCACCACCATGAAGCGCGAGAGGAACCGGCGCACGCGCGTCGGCGCGCTGATGTGGGCATCGCGCACCACTTCCTCCTCGAGCACGGTCTGCGAGATCTGCAGCGCCACCACGCCGGCTGCGAGCAGGCCCACCGCCTCGATGATCGCCTCCGCGGCCGGAAGATCGAGGCCGTGGACGACGGCGCTCCAGCCGGCCCGCGCCGCGATCACGACGAGCACGATCGACGCGAGCGCGAAGGCCAGCGCCATCAGCGCATGGATCGCCGCGTAGAGGGAGTGGATCAGCTTCATGGGGGCGCGCCGGCTGCGGCGGGTGGTGGATCGGCCCGCGGATCTTCGGCCCGCAGGGGCCCGCGGCGCGTAGGCGCCGAGCGCATCGTGCGCGCAGCGGGCGCCGGGTTCATTCCGCCGATGCACCAGGTCCTTCGTTCTTGTCGCTAGGCAAGCGGGTGCGATTGGTTGATAGTCGCGCCGCATGAATCCATCCCGCACCGGCGGCCAGATCCTGGTCGACCAACTCTTCCTCCATGGCGTCCGGCAGCTCTTCTGCGTGCCCGGCGAAAGTTTTCTCGCGGTGCTCGATGCGCTGCACGACAGCGCGATCGACATCACCGTGTGCCGCCAGGAGGGCGGCGCCGCGATGATGGCCGAGGCCCAGGGCAAGCTGACCGGCCGGCCCGGCGTGTGCTTCGTCACGCGCGGGCCGGGCGCCACCAATGCCTCGGCCGGGGTGCACATCGCGCACCAGGACTCGACGCCGCTGCTGCTGTTCGTCGGCCAGGTCGCGCGCGAAGCACTCGGCCGCGAAGCCTTCCAGGAGCTCGACTATGCGGCCGTCTTCGGCACCATGGCCAAGTGGGTGGTGCAGATCGACGATCCCGCGCGCGTGCCCGAGCTGGTCTCGCGCGCCTTCCACGTCGCCACCTCGGGCCGGCCCGGTCCGGTGGTCATTGCGCTGCCCGAAGACATGCTGACGGAGGCTGCGAGCGTCGCCGACGCGCTGCCCTATGTGGTGACTGAAACCCATCCTGGCGCGGCACAGCTCGCCGAACTGCAGCAGCGGCTCGCGCGGGCCGAGCGTCCGGTGGCGATCCTCGGCGGCAGCCGCTGGTCGGAGCAGGCGGCGCTGCAGTTCGCCGAATTCGCTGCCGCGTTCTCGCTGCCCGTGTACTGCTCGTTCCGTCGCCAGATGCTGCTGTCGGCCGATCACCCTTGCTATGCGGGCGACCTCGGCCTCGGCGCCAACCCGCGGATGCTCGAGCGCATCCGCGACGCCGATCTGGTGCTGCTGGTCGGCGGGCGCCTGTCGGAGGTGCCGTCGCAGGGCTATGAACTGCTTGCGATTCCGCAGCCCGCGCAGGCGCTGGTGCACGTGCATGCCGATGCCGACGAGCTCGGCAAGCTCTACCGGCCGGCGTTGGGCATCCATGCGACGCCGCAGGCGTTTGCCGAAGCCGTGGCGGCGCTGCGCCCGGCCGCCGCGCCCGCATGGCAGGCCCGGACGCAGGCCGCGCGCGAGGAGTTTCTGCGCTGGAGCGATCCGGCGCCGATCCGCATTCCCGGCACGCTGCAGATGGGCGAAGTGATGCAGCACCTGCGCGAGGTGCTGCCGCCCGACACCATCTTCTGCAACGGCGCGGGCAACTTCGCCACGTGGGTGCACCGCTTCTGGCCGTTCCGCGCTTTCGCGAGCCAGCTGGCGCCGACCAGCGGCTCGATGGGCTACGGCCTGCCGGCGGGCGTCGGCGCCAAGCGCCTGTGGCCGCAGCGCGAGGTCGTGGTGTTCGCGGGCGACGGCGATTTCATGATGCACGGGCAGGAGTTCGCCACTGCCGTGCAGTACGGGCTGCCGATCCTCGTGGTGCTGCTCGACAACGCGATGTACGGCACCATCCGCATGCACCAGGAAAAGCACTATCCCGGCCGCGTCAGTGCCACGCAGCTGCGCAATCCCGACTTCCGCGGCTATGCCGAGGTGTTCGGCGGCCACGGCGAACGCGTGACGCAGACGGCGGAGTTCGGGCCCGCGCTGGCCCGTGCGCGCGCCAGTGGCAAGCCCGCCATCCTGCATTGCCTGCTCGACCCCGAGGCGATCACGCCGGCGGGCACGCTGCAGGGCATCCGCGAAGCCGCGCAGGCCGGGCGCTGAACGGCTCGCGCGCGCGGGCGTTCAGCGCCGTCCGAAGATGCCGCGGGCCGGCGGCGAAGGGGCATCGGGCTGCCGTGCCGCAAGCCGCGCGGCGCGCGCCAGCGGCTCCATCGCCTGTTCGAGTCGCCCCGCGAGCTGGCCGAGCTCCTCGTCGTGGGTTTCGGCCGCATGGGCGCGCGTCATGCGCACGATCTCGGCCGCATAGTCGGCATTGGTCGCCATCCATTCGGTGTCGGTCACGCGACCGTGCTTTCGCCTGAGCGCCACGTGCAGGCGCGCGGCCAGGGCGATGCGTTCGCTTTCGGACATGGATGGCATGGCGTCTCCGTCGGGTGCTGGCAAGGCACCAGCAAGATCGAGGCCGGAAGCGGGTAATTCCCGATGCACTGCGGCGGTGCACCGCCTAAAGTCTGCCCACTCGCAACGGGCCCAGCTCGTGCTGCCGAGGGTCCGAGGAGACAAATTCCGGTCAAAAGAAGAACCTGAAGGCTTCCGCTCGAGAAGCCATGTTGAACTTGAAAGGCGCCGCTGGTCGGCGCCTTTTTTATGTCCGCTGCCGAAGGCGCGGCGCCCACTGTTCCGTACGTGCCCGCGCGATCAAGCTCCTGTTTTTGTAGCAGGCGATGCGACAATCCGGGGCATGGAAATGCTGGTGGTCACGCTCGCCTCGCTGCTCGCGGGCTTTGTCGATTCGATCGTGGGCGGTGGCGGGCTGATCCTCGTGCCGGCCCTGTTCGCCGTTTTTCCGGGCGCGCCGCCCGCCACCCTGCTCGGCACCAACAAGAGCGCGTCCATCTGGGGCACCGCGGCCGCGGCGGCGCAATTCAGCCAGCGCGTGCAGATGCGCTGGGCCGCCCTGTGGCCCGCCGCGGTGCTCGGATTCGCGGGCTCGATGCTCGGCGCCTGGGGCGTGACGCTGTTCCCGGGCGACTTCCTGCGCCGTGCGCTGCCCGTCGTGCTGCTGGGCGTGCTGCTCTACACGCTGGCGCGCAAGGACCTCGGCCGCCACCATGTGCCGCGCTTCGCGGGGCGTGCCGAAACGCTCGCGGCCTCGGCCATCGGCTTCTCGATCGGCCTCTACGACGGCTTCTTCGGCCCGGGCGCGGGCAGCTTCCTCGTGTTCCTGTTCGTGCGCTGGATGGGCTACGACTTCCTCAACGCCTCGGCCTCGGCGAAGATCATCAACACGCTGACCAACGCCGCGGCGCTGCTGCTGCTGGCCGCCAAGGGGCATGTCTGGTGGCACTACGGCCTGGTGATGGCGGTGGCCAACGTGGCCGGCAGCCTGCTCGGCACGCGCGTGGCGTTGAAGCACGGCGCGGGTTTCGTGCGGGGCGTGTTCATCGTCGTCGTGAGCGCGTTGATCCTGAAGACCGCCTACGACGCGTTCCTGAAGTAGCGGCCGGCCTCGCCTGGGAAATGCGGCGGGCAGAAACGAAAAAAGCTCCCGCAAGGGAGCTTTCTTGTGTCTGAGAGCGAACTCTCGGAGCGCAGGGCTTAGTAGCCGCCGCGGCCACCGCCGCCGCCGCCGTAGCCGCCGCCACCACCGCTGCGGCCACCGCCGCCGCCGCCGTAGCCGCCGCCACCACCACCGCCGTAACCACCACCGCCGCCGCCGTAGCCGCCGCCACCGGTGCGGGGAGGACGTGCTTCCATCGGACGTGCTTCGTTCACGGTCAGGGCGCGGCCCTGGAACGAGTGGCCGTTCATGGCTTCAATGGCCGACAGAGCCTCGGCGTCCGAGCCCATTTCGACGAAGCCGAAGCCCTTCGAACGGCCGGTGTCGCGTTCCATCATGACCTTGGCGCTGACGATCGAGCCGAACTCGCCGAAAGCCTGTTCGAGGTCGCTGTCACGCACGGAGTAGGCGAGGTTGCCTACGTAAAGTTTCTTGCCCATGGAGGGACTCCTGATTCAAACCAAAAAAACAAAGCGATGGAGTCCCAGAATCACAACAAACAAAATGGCGCTGTGGCGCGAAACTGACCGATCACCGAATTACGTGCACGGGAGACAGGCTCACAGACACGTAGGGCCGATTATCAGCGCCGATTCGGAAAAAAATCGCTGCCTCGCCCACTTATTACCAAACATCACGCCCGGACGGGCGGTTTCGCAACGGTTCCAGCAGCCCCTTGAGCCCGTTGTGGTCTATTTCATGCATCAAATGCAGCAGCCGGCCGATCTCGCCTGCGGGAAAACCCTCGCGCGCGAACCAGGTCAGGTAATTGCCGGGCAGATCGGCAATCAGCGTGCCCTTGTGTTTGCCGAAGGGCATTTCGAGCGTCACCAGGCGCTGCAGGTCTTCGGGTTTCATGCTTCGTTCCCGGTTTTCAGCCGCCGGCGCGCTTGACCGTATGGCCCTGCCGGGTGAGCGCGGCGATCACCAGTTCACGGTGGTCGCCCTGAATCTCGATCGTTCCGTCCTTCACGGTGCCACCTGAACCGCAGGCCGCCTTGAGCTGCTTGCCGAGCGCAGCGAGCGCCGCCGCGTCGAGCGCGAGGCCCTTGACGACCGTCACGCCCTTGCCCTTTCGGCCCTTGGTCTCGTGCGATACCCGCACAATGCCGTCCGTGGCGGGTGCCTGCGCCTGTTTAAGCAGTTCCCTGCAGCGGCATTGCGCCACCGGCGCGCCGCAGGCGGGGCACATGCGGCCCGAGTCGGTGGAATACACCAGCGTGCTCGCGGGCTTGTTCTTCATCGCTGCCATTCGGTCCGTCTCTTCGTCTTCTTCAATTTCCGGGGTTTCTCCATCTTGCCGCCTGCTCACATGCCATTCGATTCACTGGGCCTCGCGCCCGCACTCGTGAAGGCGGCCGCGGAGAGCGGCTATGCCGCGCCGACCGCGATCCAGGCGGCTGCCATCCCGGCGATTCTGCAGGGCCGCGACCTGCGCGGCACGGCGCAGACCGGCTCCGGCAAGACCGCCGCATTTTCGCTGCCGCTGCTGCAGCGCCTGCACGGCGAACCCGCAGGCACGCCGCGCTGCGTGCGCGCGCTGGTGCTGGTGCCCACGCGCGAACTCGCGGCGCAGGTCGGCGAGAGCATGCGCAGCCTCGCGCAGCACCTGAGCGCGCGCCTGAAGATCGTCGTGGCCTTCGGCGGTGTATCGATCAATCCGCAGATGATGAGCCTGCGCGGCGGCGCCGACATCGTGGTCGCCACCCCCGGGCGGCTGCTCGACCTGGCCGACCACAACGCGCTTCGGCTCGATGCCGTGTCGATGCTCGTGCTCGACGAGGCCGACCGCCTGTTCGACCTGGGCTTTGCCGAGGAGCTCGGCCGCATCCTCGCGCTGCTGCCGGCGAAGCGCCAGAACCTGCTGTTCTCCGCCACTTTTCCGCCGGCGATCCAGGCGCTCGCCGACGGCATGCTGCACGCGCCCGCCATCGTCGACGTGCAGGGCGAGCCGGGCACCGAACCGGCGATCGTGCAGCGCGTGATCGAGGTCGACGCCAACCGCCGCACGCAGCTGCTGCGCCACCTGCTCGAACGGCACAAGGACGAATGGGACCGCGTGCTGGTCTTCGTCGCCACGCAGCATGCGGCGCAGACCGTGGCCGAGAAGCTCTACAAGAACGGCATCTACGCGGTGCCCTTCCACGGCGACATCGCGCAGGGCACGCGCGGCGACATCCTTTCGCAGTTCAAGCAGAGCCGCTGGGACGTGGTGGTCGCCACCGACCTGGCGGCGCGCGGCATCGACATCGCGCAGCTGCCGGTGGTGATCAACTACGACCTGCCGCGCTCGCCCACCGACTACATCCACCGCATCGGCCGCACCGGCCGCGCCGGGGAAAGCGGGCTTGCTATCAGCTTCGTGAGCGCGTCGACCGAGGCGCATTTCCGGCTGATCGAGAAGCGCCAGGGCCTGAGCCTGCCGCGCGAGCGCATCGAGGGCTTCGAGCCGGTCGAGGCGGCCGTGCCGCTCGTCGATGCCTCGGGCACGGGCGGTATCAAGGGCAAGCGCCCGAGCAAGAAGGACAAGCTGCGCGCGGCCGCCGCCAAGGCAGGCGGGCAGGGCGGATAGCCCCGCGCGTGCGGCCGGTTCCGTCAGCCGGCGCGCACGCGGCGCGGCGCGGCGGCGGGCGCGTCCATGCTGGTGCCGGTCACGACCCAGTAGATGAAGATCAGCACGGCGCCGGCCGTGCCGAACACCGTCAGGCCCATGTAGCTGCCGCCGATGGCGAGCGCGTCGACGGGCGCGGCCGCGGTGCAGATCATGCTCGCGGCGCTCATGCCCACGTAGTGCATGGTGCAGACCGCCAGCGCCATCACGAGCGCAGCCGCCACCTGGTGCAGCAGCCGCCGCAGGTTGAACGCCAGCCAGAGCGCGGCGCCGGCCGCGGTGATCGCGATGGCCGCCGACAGCGCCACGATGCCGAGGTCGAAGTCCATCGAGGCGCGCATGTTCATCGCGAACATGCCCATGTAGTGCATCACGCAGACGCCCAGGCCCGCGAGCAGGCTGCCGGCCAGCCAGCCCGGCTTGCTGAACCGGCGCCGGCCGCCCGCGAGGTAGAGCGCGACGCCCGAGATCAGGATCGCCGCCACCAGCGACACCGCGGTCAGCGGCACGTTGTACGAAATGCCGACCGGCAGCCGATAGGCCAGCATGCCGATGAAGTGCATCGACCAGATGCCGATGCCGCCGAGCGACACCGCTGCGCAGGCCACCACCGCGAGGTTCGGATTGCCGTCCGCGCCGACCATGCGCTTCGCGCAGATCAGCGCCACCAGCGAGCCCGCGAACGAGATCAGGAACGAGAGCACCACCAGCCCTGGCGAGTATTCGGGCGACAGCATCTGGCCAACGACGAGGGGCGGCATGGAGGACTCCTTCTGGATGAATGAACGTCCGTCCCCGACACCGTTGTCAGGATGCGTAACCAGACGTTCATCGACAAGTTTGTAACGTCTGTGTGAAGAAGTAAACAGAATTTTGCATTTTTCACATTTTTCGTTCAACGCCGCGGGCGGATGCGGTAGATCGCGTTGTTCCGGTCGGCCGACACATAGACCGTGCCGTCGGCGCCCACCGCCACGCCGGTCACCACATAGGGCGGCGGCAGGCCCGGGCCGGGGGCGAGGCCGATCGGCAGGTCCTCGGCGACGGTGCGGCGGCTGCCGTTGGCGGGGTCGATCTCCACCAGCCGGCGCGCGGCGCTCTCGGCCACGATGAAGCTGCCCCAGGGGGTTTGCGCCACGCCTTCGGGCAGCGCGAGGCCTTCGGCGATCGCGCGCAGCGGCGCGCTCGCGTCGAGCGGAATGCGCGTGAGCTTGCCGGCGGCCTCGGTCACGTAGAGCGCGCCGTCCTGCCCGAGGATCATCTGCACCGGCCCGCCAAGGCCGCTGGCGAGCACTTGCTTCTGTGCGAAGCCCGGCCCGCTGGCGCGCGTGATGCTGCCGGTCGCGATCTCGGCATAGATCACGCTGCCGTCGGCCATCGGCATCGCATCGAATGGCGCCTTGAGGCCGTGCAGCGTCTCGACCGTGCGCAGGGTCTGCCGGTCGACCAGCTGCACCGTGCCGGTGAACCAGGACGCCAGCGCGAACAGCCGGTCCGAGAGCCCGACCGAGAACGGATAGTCGAGCGCGGGGTCGCGCTGCATGCGGAACACGTCGCGCACCTCGCCGGTGTGCACGTCGACCTGGCGGAAGCCGAACACGTCGGCCACCCACAAGCTGCGGCCCTCGACCTTGAGCCCCGCGGGCGCCGCGAGCTTGCCGCTGGTGAGCGTGCGCAGCGCGCCCGTGGCCGGGTCGAAGGCCTGGATCTCGTTGTTGGCCATGTTCGACACGTAGATCGTGCCGTCGGGCGCGATCGCCAGGTTGTCGAGCGAGGGCTTGAGCTGGCGGGTCAGCGTGCGGCGGCCGCTGGCGAGCTCCACGCGCACCAGTTCGCCGCTGCGCGCATCGACCACCCAGAGGTTGCCCTTGCCGTCGAGGTTGGCCGCGGCGGGGATCTCGAAGCCATCGGCGATCACGGTCATGTGGCCGTTGGCCGGGTCGATCTTCACCACCTGGCCCTTGAACCAGAGCGGCCCGTAGAGCATGCCGTCGGGGCCGACCTCGAAGCCGTTGAAACCGCCCATGTCCTTCTTGATGAGCCGCGGCGCCTTCTTGCCCTCGCGGTCGATCTCCCACAACGCGTCGCCTAAAAACACCTGCGAGGCGTAGAGCTTCTGGCTGCGGCGGTCGAAATCGACCGAATTCAGACCCGGCAGGTCCTTGGCGAGCACGCGCATCGGCGCGTCGTCGTGCTCGCGGTAGCGCAGCATGCCCATCAGGTAGTTGGTCCATGCGAGTTCGCCGCGCGGCCCCACCGCGATGTCGTCGGCCTGGCCTTCGGGGGCGGGCACCAGCACGCGGGCGGCGCCGGTACGGCGGTCGACTTCCCACAGCGTGTTGCCGAGCACCGAGCCTGCCAGCAGGCGCCCCTTCGCGTCGATGGCCAGCCCGTGCACCCCCGCGAAGGCGGAGGGCGCCACCAGCGCCTCCGGCGGCCCCCAGGCGTCTGGCCGGGAGGGTGGCTGCGGCGGCGCCGAGGGCGGAAACACACTGCTGCAGGCGCCCAGCAGGGCGAGCGTGGCGGTCAGCGCAGCGGCAGTGCGCAAGTGGCGGCGAAAGAACATGCTGGGTTTCTCCTTCTTCTTTCTGTGTGCGAGCAAGTCTAGGAGGAGGCAGGGGCCGTGCGGCCGTCCCGCGCGGGACATGCGGACTTTCATCCGCTCTCGATTACCCGGGGTTCAGCCGCGCAGGAGTTGCGTCGCCGCGTGGATCGCCAGGCCCACGAGCCCGCCGACCAGGGTGCCGTTGATGCGGATGAACTGCAGGTCGCGGCCGATGTGGCGCTCGAGCTCGACCGTCATCTCGGCGGCGTTCCACTCGGCGACGCGCGCTTCGATGTAGTGGCGGATGTCCTCGCGGTAGCGCTCGATCGCGGCCGGCGCGGCGGCTTCGAGCTGCTCGTTGATCCAGCCGCGGATCGCCGCGTCGGCCCGCAGCCGCTGGCCCAGCGTGCCGGCCATCGCGGCGATGCGCCGCCCGATGGACGAATCGCGGCGTCCCAGGTCGTCGTGCAGCCAGGCCAGCAGTTCGCTCCAGAGCCCGTGCAGGTACTCGCCGAGCGCAGGATGGGCCATGAGTTCGGCGCGGATCTGCTCGCCGCGTTCGCGGAACTCGGGATCGAGCTTGAGGCGCACCACGAAGTCGTCCATGAAGGCGTCGAAGCGCCTGCGCATCGGATGATCGGGCTCGGCCGCGAGCTCCGCGATGGTGTTCGCCACCGCGGCCACGATCTTGCGCGTGGCCATCCGGGCAGCGACCTGGTCGAGCCCCACATAGCGCAGCGTGCGGATCTCGCGCGCGATCGCCTCGGTGATGTGCGCCTGCACGTCCTCGCCTTCGAGCACGCCCGCGAGCTGCTGCAGCACGTCGTTGAGCAGCGCCTGGTGGCGCCCGCCGGCCGTCAGCGCGTCGAGTGCCTGGCCCATGAGGCGCGACAGGTCGACCTTGCCGATGCCCGCGGCCGCGGCGCGGCCCATGAAGTCGCGCACGCGCTCGTCGTCGAAGGCGCCCAGCCCGTAGCGCGCGGCGGCGATGCCCCATTCGCCGAGCTTCTCGCCGCTCGCGGGCCGGGCCAGCCAGTCGGCGATGCGCGCCGCGGCATCGAACTCGCGCAGCTTCGCGAGCACCTGCGGCGTGCTCAGGAAGTTGTCGCAGATGAAGCCCGCGAGTTTGGCGCCGATGCGGTCCTTGTTGCTCGGGATGATCGCGGTGTGCGGGATCGGCAGGCCGAGCGGATGCCGGAACAGCGCCACCACCGCAAACCAGTCGGCGATCGCGCCGACCATGGCCGCCTCGGCGAACGCGGCCACGTAGCCCCAGGCCGGATGCGCGTCGTGCATGGCGCTGGCCAGCGCATAGAGCGCGGCCGCGGCGCACAGGAGGCCGAAGGCGATGCGCTTCATGGGCCGCGCAGGTCCACGGCTTTCTTGCTTCAGCCGATGGCCGGCGCGGCCGCGAGTCGCTCCATGAACAGCTCGCAGCGCGCGAGCTGCTCGAGGCTCACGAATTCGTCGGGCTGGTGCGCCTGCTCGATGCTGCCGGGGCCGCACACCACGGTGGGAATGCCGGCGTTCTTGAACAGGCCCGCCTCGGTGCCGAAGGCCACGAGCGTGGTGCGGTCCTCGCTCGCCAGGCGTTGGGCCAGCAGCGTGACGGGATCGTTCGCGCTGCCCAGGAAGCTCGGGATCTCGCAGATGGTGTCGAAGCTGAACCCGGCGTCGGGCGCCACCTTTTTCATCGCCGGCTCGAGCGTGCCTGCGTACGCGACCACCTCCTGCTGCATGCGGCGGGCGTCGGCGGTCGGCAGGTCGCGGAATTCGTAGCGGAACTCGGCATCGCGCGGCACCACGTTGTCGGCGATGCCGCCGTGGAACTGGCCCACGCTCGCGGTGCTGAAGGGCACGTCGAAGCCTTCGTAGCGCGGCTCGCTGCGCTCGAAGCCCTCGGCCATGTCGCGCACCTTGCCGACCACGCGCGCGGCCATCTCGATGGCGTTGACCGACTTGGGCGTGAGCGAGGAATGCGCCTCCTTGCCGCGCACGCAGCAGCGGTAGCGGTACACGCCCTTGTGCGCGATGGCCGGCACCATGCTGGTCGGCTCGCCCACGATGCAGGCGAGCGGCTTGATGCCCGCATCGCGCATGTCGGCGATGAGTTCCTTCACGCCGAAGCAGCCGATCTCTTCCTCGTAGGTGAACGCGAAGTGCACCGCGAACGGCGAGTCGCTCTCGAGGAAGCGCTTGGCGTTCGACAGCGCGATGGCGATGAAGCTCTTCATGTCGGCCGAGCCGCGGCCGTAGAGGCGCTCGTTCTGCACCGTGGCCGAGAGCGGATCGACGCTCCAGGCCTGCCCGTCCCACGGCACCGTGTCGGTATGGCCCGAGATGATCACGCCGGCCGGCTTGCCTTCGCCCAGCGTGGCGAACAGGTTGGCCTTGGTGCGCTCGGCGTTGTAGGTGATGCGGCTCTTCACGCCGAGGGCCGCAAGGTGCGCCTGCGCGAAGTCGATCAGCTGGAGGTTGCTGTTCGCGCTGATGGTGTTCATGCGAACCAAGGTTTGCGCCATCTGGAGGCTCTGGGGAGAAAGCGTGTGCTGCATGCAACACATTCTCCCGGAAGTCGGGGCCGC
This sequence comes from uncultured Variovorax sp., assembly GCA_946478645.1. Next base: position 1,173 of record CAMLCW010000121.1, on the reverse strand, counting down.
GCGCTGGCGGGTATCGGCGCTTTCATGGCGACGGGGTAGCCTGTTTCTTGGGATTTCCCCGGTCTTGATGGAGGTCACACCATGCGCATTTCCCTGCCGATCGTCTGGGCCGCGGCGGCCGTGCTGGGCACCGCCGGCTGCGCCGCCACCGCGCCCGCGGGCCGCCTTTCGACGCTCGATGGCCAGCCGCCGCTGGTGATCGCCCACCGCGGTGCCTCGGGCTACCTGCCGGAGCAGACGCTCGAGGCCTATGTGCGCGCCATCGAACAGGGTGCCGACGTGATCGAGATGGACCTGGTCTCCACCAAGGACGGCGTGCTGATCGCGCGCCACGATCCCAACCTCGCGACCAGCACCGACGTCGCGAAGCATCCGCGCTTCGCCGCGCGCAAGAAGACCGCCAAGGTCGACGGCGAGACCCAGACCGGCTGGTTCTGCAACGACTTCACGCTGGCCGAGATCAAGACGCTCGGCGCCATCGCGACCGACCCCGAGCGGCCGCAGCAGTACAACGGCAAGTTCAAGGTCGCGACTTTCCAGGAGATCATCGACCTGGCCAAGGCGAAATCGAAGGAAACCGGCCGCACGATCGCGATCTACCCCGAGACCAAGAACCCGACCTACTTCCGCGACCGCGGGCTCGCGATGGAAGACAAGCTCATCGCCGCGCTCACGGCTGCGGGCTGGAACAGCAAGGCCGCGCCCGTGTTCGTGCAGTCGTTCGAGCCCGGCAGCCTCAAGTACATGCGGGCCCGGGGCCTCGAGGCCAAACTGGTGCAGCTCATCGACGGCGACGGCATCGACATGACCACCGGTGCCATGACCTATGCGGTGCCCTTCGACCGTCCCTACGAATGGACCAAGGCCGGCGACAAGCGCAACTTCGACGTCATGACCACGCCCGCGGGGCTGGCGGAGATCAAGACCTACGCCGACGGCATCGGCCCCTGGAAGCGCTACATCGTGAGCCTCCGGGGCAGCACCGGCTCCGACGGCAAGCCCGTGGACGTCAACGGCGACGGCAAGATCGACGATGCCGACGCCACCTCGACCACGCCCACGCGGCTGGTGGCCGATGCGCACGCGGTGGGCCTCTTCGTGCATCCCTTCACCTTCCGCAACGAGCCGCGCCGGCTGGCCGCCGACTACGACAAGGAACCGCGCAACGAGTAC
>CAMLCW010000120.1 GCA_946478645.1 uncultured Variovorax sp. | reverse complement strand
GTCCGGCGCGTGGTGCCCGACGAGTGGGGCTGGCACACCGCCGTGCTCTGAGCGCCGCAGCGGCCGCTACTCGCCGCTGCCTTCGCCCACCAGCGCGCGCACCTGGTCGCGCAGGTGCTGGATCAGCAACTCGCTCGAGCCCGGCAGGGTGTGCGAGCGCAGGCGCAGCAGGCTGATGTCGCGCCGTGCCCAGGGCTCGTCGAGCGGCGTCAGGCGCAACCGCCCGGGGCCGTACTGCTGGGCGCAGATCAGCGGCACGACCGCCACGCCCGCACCCGCTTCCACCATGCGGCAGACCGCATCGAAGCTGCCGACCTGGATGCGCAGGTTGATCCGCTTGCCGAGCTGCCGTGCGATGTTGTCGAGAAAGTGCTGGATCGAGTTGTGCTGGTTGAGCCCGACGAAAGGCGTGTTGTCCAGCAGCTCGGCGAGCCGCACCGGCCCTTCGCGGCGCGGCCCCAGCAGCGGCGATGCGATCAGCACCAGCTCGTCGCGGTAGAGCGCCAGCACGTCGAGCTCTTCGGGAATCACCTGCCCGGCCACGATGGCGAGGTCGGCCGCGCCCTTGGCAACCGCCACCGCGGCCTCGCGCGAACTGCACTCGGCCAGCTCGATGTCGATGTCGGGATGCGCCGCGAGAAAGGCAGAGAGCGCGCCGGGCAGGAAGGTGCTGGCCGCGGTGCTGTTGGCCAGCAGGCGCACGCGTCCCTTGACGCCGCTCGCGAACGGCTGCATCGCGGAGTGCATGCATTCGAGCTCGTTGAAAACCAGGCGGATGTGCTCCAGCATGCGTTCGCCGGCCGGTGTGAGCTGGACGCCCTTGGCCTGGCGCAGCAGCAGCGGCGTGTGGAAGTTCTCTTCCAGCTGCTTGATCCGCATGCTCGCCGCAGGCGGGGAAAGAAACGAACGCTCCGCGGCGCGCGTCAGGTTGCGCGTCTCGCCCACATGGAGGAAGAGGCGCAGGTCGGTGAGGTCGTAATGCATCGCGTCGGTATTGTGAAGCCAGCCTCGCTCCGCGGGTGCGATTCCCCTCAGCCGGCGCCGGCAAGCCACTCGCGCGGCGACATGCCGATCTTCTGCGCGAACACGCGCGACAGCGCCGACGCATTGGCATAGCCGAGCGTGTTGGCGATGGCCTTGATCGATGCGCCGCGGCGAAGCTCGGCTTGCGCGATCGCAAGCCGCCAATGGGCCAGGTAGTCGGCGGGCGTGGCGTCCACCACGGCCTTGAAGCGCTCGGCGAACGCGCTGCGCGACAGGCCGGCCTCGCGCGCCATCCGCTCCAACGTCCAGGCACCGCCGGGGCGCTCGTGCAGGGCCACCAGCACGCGCGCAAGCGCGGGGTCGCCCAGGCCGGTGAGCAGGCCCGGCGGCATGTCGCTTTCTTCGGGATGGTCGAGCAGCCAGCGCAGCAATTGGATCAGCACCACCTCGAAAAGCCGGTCGGCGAGCAGGCGGTGGCCGCACAGCACGCGGCCGGTTTCGGCGAAGAGCAGCGCCAGCGAGTGTTCGAGGCCATCGACCGCGCGCAGCGGAAGCCGCACCAGCGGCGGCAGCGCGCGCGCGAGCGGATGCATGTCGCCGCCATCGAACGCGAGCGTGGCGCAGACGAAGTTGGAGCCCTCCGAGGGCGCGTTGTGAAAGCTGTGCGCGAGCGGCCGCGGATAGAAGAGCAGCGTCGGCTCCTTCACGACCACGCGGCGCGGCACGCCGGCGCGCGCCGAATGCGTGACCACTTCGCCCGCCGCGCTGCAGAGCATGTGGGGTGCGTTCGGCGCACTCGGCGGCGGTGCGATTGCGCCGCAGCTCGGCGAACAGATCGCAGTGGCGGTCGCCGACCGCAACGCCTGCCACTACTGCCTGGCCGCCCACACCGCGCTCGGGCGCAAGGCGGGTGTGCCGGCCGCGGACATGGCGGCCGCGCAGGCCGGCGAGTCGTCGGACCCGCGCACCGCGGCGGCGCTGCGCTTCGCGCTGCAGCTCGTCGAGGCGCGCGGGCAGGTCTCGGCGGCCGACGTGCAGGCGCTGCGCGACGTGGGCTTCGACGACGGCCAGATCGTCGAGATCCTCGCGCATGTGGCCTTGAACCTGTTCACCAATTATGTGAATGTCGCGTTCGACGTGCCGCTCGATTTCCCGTCGGTCAAGCTGCGCGCCGGCACCGCCTGACTGCCGCCCACCTGAAGCATCCGACATGCCGAATCACAGCTTTCCCCCGGCGCCCGAATGGCAGGTCGCCCAATGGCTCAACACCGAGGCGCCCGTCACGCTGCCATCGCTGCGCGGCCGCGTCGTCGTGCTGCATGCGTTCCAGATGCTTTGCCCGGCCTGCGTGACGCACGCGCTGCCGCAGGCGAAGAAGACGCGGCAGCTTTTCGATGCGGCCGAGGTGGCCGTGATCGGTTTGCACACGGTGTTCGAGCACCACGAGGTGATGACCCCCGCGGCGCTGAGTGCGTTCGTGCGCGAGTACCGCTACATGTTCCCGATCGGCATCGACACGCCCGTGCGCGGCAGCAGCATTCCCGCCACCATGCGGGAGTACCAGCTGCAGGGCACGCCGAGCACGGTGCTGATCGACCGGCAGGGCCGCATCCGGATGAGCCACTTCGGCATCCTCGACGACATGGCACTCGGTGCGGCCATCGGCCAGCTGGCGGCCGAGGCGGCACCGGGCCCGCTGGCCACGCGGCCGGGGGGAGGGGAGGGCTGCGCCGCGGATGAAAACGCAACGCTGCAGGCACAGAAAAGAAGTACGCGCCGGGAGTAGGATCATGGGAACAAATCACATTCCAAGCGCCCATGAACCATCCTCTCCGTCCCCTGTCCTGCATCGCGTTGCTTCTTGCTGCGGTGATGTCCCCCGCGCTCGCCGATCCCCACAAGGACGAAAGCGGCCACGGCCGCAAGGGCCGGGGTGGCCCCCCGCACAAGGAGACGTACTGGGACGGGTACTGCAAGGTCGAGCGCAAGTGGGAAAAGAACGGCGGGTTCAAGGAGAAGCGCAAATGCCGGGAGCCCGCGCCGCAGCCGGTCTATGAAGCACCGCGCCATGGCTACCCGCCGCCCGCGGGCGTCGTCGTCCAGCCGCCGGCCGTCGTGATCCAGCCCCCGACGGTGATCATCCGGCCATAGGGCCGTGGCGGCGCGGGCTACGCGCGCTGCTCGCCAGTCGCTCCGGCCAGGTTGCTGTCGAGCCGGTCGCAGAGATCGCGCGAGATGTCGCTGCCGACCTTGCGCACGAACCAGCGGCCCGATGCGACGACCTCCTCGTAGTCGGCGGCCTGGAACCAGCGCGAGAGCGAGGGGTCGATCAGGTGCAGGTTCGCCGCGTCCCAGACCCCGCTGCCGGTGACGGGCTCCACCGTGTGCTGCAGCGGCGAATTCGCGAGCAGCGTGTGGAAGTAGATCTCGTCCGGCGCCTTGGCGTAGCGCAGGAAGCGCTTCAGCGCCGCTTCATGCGGATGGGCCGCAAGGTAGCCCGCGGTCTCGGGCGTCAGTGCCCACCATTGCGAGCCGAAGTACCACGCGGGAACGAGCGGGAATGAACGGCGGCCGAACTTGCCCGCGAGCTGCAGCAGGCCGCGCAGCAGCCGCACCCGGGTGAACTTGCGCCCGTCGACCGGCAGGTCTTCGTAGAACCAGAAGTGGCGCACGCGTTCATGCAGCTTGCGCGTGCTGGCGAGCGGCATCAGCTTGATGAAGTTGGTGCCCGCATGCGCCTGCAGGTGGGCGCGGAACGCGTCCATCGGGCGCAGTGGATAGCAGCTTCCCGAGAGCAGCACGAAATGGCTCACCTGCGCCGGGTCGCACTGCGCGAGCGCGGTGCGCATGAGCTGCAGGGTGGCCTCGACCTGCGAAATGGCACCCCAGCGCACGTCGATGCGGGGGCTCACGAACGCCACGCGCGGGTCCGCGACCTCGAACGCGGCCATGTCGGCTTTGGCATCGACATGGACGAAGCAGCGCCCCACGGAGGCGAGGTGGCGCAACAGGCGCTTCGCCTGCGGCGGATCGGCATGGACGAGCAACAGGAATACCGGGCTCATGTCACGGTCGCATCGCACCGCGTGGTGCGCCAGAAAGAGGACTGCCCACTGTAGCGGCCGCCGCCGTCGCCGCAGCCCGCTTGTTGCGGGCGGTTGCTTTTGACAACGGCAGGCGGGGTACCCATCCGCGGCTACGCCGCCTTGCGGCGCGAGGCCGACGACTTCTTGGCTGCGGCCTTCTTCGCGGTGGCACCGGTCTTTTTCTTCGATACGGCCGTCTTCTTCGCCGGTGCGGCCCCGGAGGCCTTGGCGGCCTTGCCGCCGCGCAGGCTGCGGGTCAGGAGCTCGGTCAGGTCGATGACCTCGGCGCCTTGCGACGGCGCCTCTTCCTCGGGCTCGATCACGGTTTCGGTGTCGCCGGCCTTGACCTTCTTCTCGACCAACTTCATGACCGCGTGCTTGAACTCGTCCTTGAATTCCTCGGGCTTCCACTTGCCGCTCATGTCCTTCACGAGCTGCTCGGCCATCTTCATTTCGGCGGCGGTGATCTTCGCGCCCTTGACGCCGGCAGCGGGCAGGTCGAGGCCCTCGACCGGCTTGACCTCGTCGCCCCAGCGCAGCAGGTTCAGCACCAGCACCTCGCCCGCGGGCACCAGCGCGGCCAGGTGCTGCTTGGTGGCGATCACCACCTTCGCGAGGCCGATCTTCCCGGTCTTCACCATGACCTCGCGCAGCAGCGCGTAGACCTTGTGCCCCTTGTTGATCGGCGCGACGTAGTAGGGCCGCTCCAGGTAGAGGAAGGGGATCTCGCTGGCCTCGATGAAGCGCTGGATCTCGATGGTCTGCGTGGTGCGCGGATAGGCCGCCTCGATTTCCTCCGGCGAGATGACGACGTACTGGCCGTCCTCGTACTCGATGCCCTTGACGATGTTCTCGCGCGCGATCTCCTTGCCGGTGCGCTTGTTGACGCGCTTGTAGCCGACGCGGTCCATGCTGCGCTTGTCGAGCCAGTCGAAGTCGACGCCCTGTTCGGTGCTCGCGGTGTGCAGGCCCACGGGGATGTGCACCAGCCCGAATGTGATCGCGCCCTTCCAGAGGGTTCTGCTGCCGCCAGTGGCCAAGATTCAACTCCTTGCAGTGGATCGATGCCGCTCAAGCTAGCGCGAAGCGCCCGCGCCCGCCGTAGGAAGAAGCCACGCCCGCGCCTACGCCTTGCCCTGAAGGCGCCGGAACGCGCTGAAGTGCCGGATCGCGAGCTGCTTGTGGCCGAGCTCGGCGTAGAGCAGTGCCGCGTTCTGGTGCGCATCGGCCAGGTCCGGCTGCAGCTGCAGCGCCTTCTCGTAGCTGGCCAGCGCATCGTGCACCTGGCCGGCACCTTCGAGCGCGACCGCATGGTTGTAGTGCATCAGCGGATCGTCGCCGCAGTGCCGCAGGCCCGCGTCGTACAGCGCGGCGGCCTCGGCGCAGCGGCCTGCCTCGCACAGCATGAAGCCGAGGTTCAGGTAGGCATGGGCATGGGCCGGGTCATGCGCAAGGATCTGCCGGTACAGGGATTCGGCGTCCGCCGGTGCCGTGGCCTCGAGCGCCTCGGCGCGTTCGAAGAGCGCATCGGGATCGGCGGTGCTGACCGTGCCACGGTCTTGCCGCGCGAACAGGAAGCTCACCGAACCCGCGCCGGGCTCGATGCGGAGGTCGAGCAGCAACTGGCCGGTGTCGGGCTCCCATTGCGCATCGGACGAGCGCACGGTGACCCGGGCGCCCTCGGCCTTGATGCGCAGGCCCGCGAGCGGCATCTCGGCAGGGAGCCGGGCCTTGAGCTGCCGCAACGAGCGCAGGATCTGCCGCGTCGGGATGCGCGCCGCGCGCAGCTCGTGCGCCGAGCGCAGCAGCACCACGTCCTGGAACGAGAACTGCCAGGTGCCCGCGGGCGTTTTCACCGGCGCGACGAAGCCGAGCTCGATCAGCTTGCTGACCGCGTGCCGCGAGAGGCCCAGCAGCTGGGCCACGCCGCGCAGCGTGTGGGGCGTCGAGGAGAACCCGGGCGAGGCGTTCACTTCTTCATGCGCGCACGGGCCGGGGGCGCAGCGGTCTTCTCGGGCGCCCTGGGCGCGCGCTTGGCCTTGCCCGGCACGCTGCGCAGCGGCGCGGCCTTGGCCTCCGCGCCCGGGCGTCGCGCAAGGCTGGCCTTGAGCATCTCCGCGAGGTCGATCACCTGGCCCGTGCCCGCATCCTCGGGGTGCTCGGTGGCGACGATCTCCTCGCCGGCGATCTTTGCGTCGATGGCGGCGAGGATGCGCTTTTTTTCCTCGTCCTCGAACATCGTCGGGTCGTAGCTGTCCTGCGAGATCTGGTCGATGAGCTGCAGCGCGAGCTTGAGCTCGGACGCGCTCGGTTCCAGCTGCTCGATGTCGAGATCGTTCAGCGAGCGCACCTCGTCCGCGTACAGCAATTGCTGCAGCACCAGCCCCTCGTCGCGCGCGCGCACCTGCACCACGTACTGCTTCGACTTCCAGGCCCACTTGGCGAGCGCGCAGCGCCCGCTCTCGAGCATCGCCTTCTTCAGCAGGTTGTACGGCTTGCCGCCGCGCTTGTCGGGTGCGAGGTAGTAGGGCTTGTCGTAGTAGATCGGGTCGACCGCATCCGACGGAATGAAGGCGACGATGTCGATCAGGTGGCTTCCACCTTCCTCCAGCGCCTTGAGCTCCTCGGGCCTGAAGATGACGTAGCGGTCTTTCTCGAACTCGTAGCCCTTCACCATTTCGGCGCGCGGGACCACCTTCTTCGGATCGCTCGCGGACACGTACTGCTGCTTGACGCGCTCGCCTTCCTTCGACAGCAGGTTGAAGTGCACGGTCGCGGCACTTTCGGTGGCCGAGTAGAGGCGGACCGGGATCGACACCAGGCCGAAGCCCAGCGTCAGCGATGCGATCGAACGGGCAGTGGCCATCTGATGCTCCTCAGGACGAGGAGACAACATGCCACTTTTCGGGGCTCAGGGAAAGAGGCGTGTTTCGCCGGAACGGCGGCGCTCGCTGCGCGGGTGGATGCGCCGCGGCGGCACCGGCTGCGCTTTCGGCACCGGCATCACCGTGGCGGCGGCGGCTGCTGTTGACGAATCGGCCGCCGGCGCGCCGAGCTGGCCCCAGAGGCTGGCGAAGCGCACGTCGGCCTCCTTGCGCAGCTTGGCGATCTGCTCGATGCGGCCGCCCGGCAGGTCGAGCCGCCCGCCCTGCGAGCGCTGGTGCAGCGCATGGATGGCGGCAAAGGCGGCGGTCTCCGCGGCCAGCCAGGCAGCGAAGTCGGCAGAGGGAGGTTCTCCAGGCATGGTGTCGTTCCAGGGGTGACGTGGTGCAGGGCTGCAATTTCTTACAGCCGTGCCCCCACCCTTGTAGGCCGCCGCCGCGGGGTCGCGCCGGATAACCAGCGCCGCGCGCTCAGCCGGGGATCTCGGGCTCGACCAGCTGGGCCAGCGCGACCAGCGACTCCTGCCAGCCCAGGTAGCACATCTCGGCCGGAATCACGTCGGGGACGCCTTCCTGCACGATTGCCATGTCGGTGCCGCACGACACGGCGGTGAGCGTCACCGTCGTCTTCATCGTGCCCGGCAGGTTCGGGTCGTCGAAGCGCGCGTCGTAGGCGACGCGCTGGCCCGGAACCAGCTCCAGGTAGTTGCCGCCGAACGAATGGCCCTGGCCGCTGCCGAAGCTGGTGAACGACATGCGCCAGCGCCCGCCGACCACCGGGTCCATCTCGTGGACCTTGCCGGTGAAGCCGAACGGCGGCAGCCAGCGCTCGAAGGCGCCGGGCTCGACGAAGGCGCGGTAGACCCGCTCGGGCGGGGCGCGCAGGACGCGGTGAAGACGGATCGTGCTGGTTGCCATGGTGGCGTTCTCCTGTGAAGTGCAGAGGATGGCCCTCTGTGGATACGACGAACGGGCACGGGCGGAATCGACACCGTCGTTCGGATCACATCAAGCGGAAGCCGCGCGCGAACTGCATCGAGGTCTTCACGAAACCGGGCACCTCGCCCATCTTCGCGATCTCGGCCAGCCCCGCCTCCGTGATCCTGACCACCGTGGCCACGCGCGACGCAGCATAGCGCGCGGTCGACCGGAGGGCGGCGACCTCCGCTTCGATCAGGCCCGTGGCGACGAGCACCGAGACGTGCCGGAGCTCCTCCGGATGGGCGACGCGAACAGGGAGCTGCACATGCTGCAGCCGCATGAGGAACAAGAGAGGCATTCGAGGCTCCGATGCCGGCGCTTGCTTGGGAGACCAGGTTGCCGGCTGCTCTGGTTTACAAATGCTAATGGCCCGCTACGCCTTGTTTCAAGCGGGTTTCGGCTGCAGTGGTTATGGAATAGAACCATTTCCGTGAAATGAATCACGCTTTGCGTGCCGCGAGGGGCGGGTGCCGCCGTGCGCGGACGCCGCCGCTCGGTCGCCGTGCGGCACCACCAGCACGTCGCCGCGCGCCAGCCGCAGCACGCGCAGCGCGGTGCTTCCGAACAGGAACTCGGCCAGGCGCGAGGCCGGATCCCTGCCGACGACGAGCAGGTCGGCGCCGCTGCGCTGCTGCCGGGCGGCCGCCTGCCGCGCCGTCTCGGCCGGGCTGGGCACCGCATCGAACAGCGCAACCTCGGCCGGACCGCCGAGCGCGCGCGCATGGTCGGCCACGGTGCGCGCGGCCGGCGAGCAGTCGAGGGCGACGAGCAGGCGCCGGTAGGCGCCATCGGCGGGCCGGCGCACTGCGAGCAGCGGCTTGCGCGCAAGGCGCAGCAGGTCCGCTGCGGGGCTGTGCCAGCGCGTCCACGCACCGCCGCCGTCGGCTGCATGCGCGCCGACGACCAGCAGGTCGGCGTGCCGTGCCTCATGCGCGACCTCCTGCGGCGTGTGCGTCAGCCGGCTTGCGGTGCGCACGCACAGGCCGTGCCGCTGGCCGAGTTGCAAGGCCTGGTGCGCCAGCCGCGATGCGGCGCTGTCGTCGGGGCTTGCGCCGGCCGCCCGCATGTGGATCAGCGTCAGCGTCGCACCGTGCGCTGCCGTGAGACAGGCGGCGCGCGCGAGTGCCGCGTCCGAGGCGGCCGTCAGGTCGCTCACGGCCAGGATGGATCGGGGTGTCATGGCAGGCCGGCTTCTTCGAAAGACGGGCAGGCGCCCGCGGCAAGCCGCACGGCCGCGCTACGCCGCGCGGGGCGCGGCTGCGTCGGCGTCGGCTTCCGGCTGATATAGAACGGCCACGATCTCTGCCGCGCAGGTCTCGCCTGTCGGCGTCTGCCAGCGGGCGGTGTCGCCCACGCGCAGGCCGAGCAGACTGCACCCCACGGGCGACAGCACCGAAATGAGGCCGGCCGAGGGGCTCGCCTCCTCGGGATAGCAGACGGTGAGCGTCTGGCGCCGGCGCGTGTGGACATCGACGATCTCGACGCGCGCATTCATCGTCACCAGGTCGGGCGGGACCCGGTCCGCGGCGGTCAGTTCGGCACTGTCGAGCAGATCGGCCAGCGCAGTCTGCAAGTCAAGGCCCGGCAGCTTGCCGAGGCGGGCGAAATCGGGTTGGCTGAGCGTGCGCTCGCCGTGGATCGTTGCATGCATGACGCACTCCATTCGTGCGGACCTGCCTGTGGCCGGCGGCCGCGAACGCGCGGGACTTGTGCCCGGCGGTGAATGGTTGCGCAGAAGAGGGGAGGAGGAAGCGGGCCGCCGGGCCTAGGGATGTGCGGGCAGGTTCCTGCGGCCCGCCTTCGATCCCGCGCGCGCGTGCACGCTGGCCGCGGCAGTGGCGTGGGACAAGGCGAGAAGGGCGGTCGACATGGCCTGGAGTCTATGCAAGGCACCGGGCCCGGGCAAGCAATGCCCTCAGGGTCTTTGCCAGAATGCCGCGCGGCAAGCGCGGCGGCCGTGCTACTGCGATGGCGATGCGCTTCGCCTGATGACCACCTCGACGTAGTCGCTGGGCACGACCAGCGAGGCCGCGCCCGCGCGGTTGCAGCGCTCCAGCAGTTCGGCCAGGTCGCGCTCCAGCGCGGCGGCGCCGTCGGCCGGCAGCGCTGCGAAGGCCTTGTGCACCGGGCCGTACCAGGTGCGGAACACCTCGATGAAATGCGCGGCCGAGCGGTAGCGGAAGTTGAACTGGTGCGGCGTGATCCCGATCGACTCGGCGCGCGCGCCGAAGAGTTCCCGCAGGTGCGCCTCCACGCCCCAGAGCGACGGCGGCTGCACGCCGGCCGGCGGCGGTACATGCCGCCCCAGCACCTTGAACAGCTGGCCGATGAAGCCGGTGGGCGTCCAGTTGGCCAGCCCGATGCGCCCGCCCGGGCGGCAGACGCGCGCCAGCTCGGCCGCGGCCGTCGCATGGTCGGGCGTGAACATCACACCGAAGGTCGAGAGCACGGCATCGAAGCTGGCGTCCTCGAAGGGCAGCGCCTCCGCGTCGGCAGCCTGGAACTGCACCTCGAGGCGTTCGGCACGCGCGCGCTCGGCGCCGCGGTCGAGCAGCGCGGCCACGTAGTCGGTCGAGGTGACCCGGCAGCCGCGCCGCGCGGCCGCGAGCGTCGCGTTGCCGTTGCCGGCCGCCACGTCGAGCACGCGCTCGTCGAAGCGCAGGTCGCAGGCCTCGGCGAGCTGCTCGCCGACCAGTTGCAGCGTGGTGCCGATCACGGCGTAGTCGCCGCTCGACCATGCGCCCATCTGGCGCTGCTTGATGGCACTGAAGTCGATGGGTGCGTTCATGGTGCGTGCTCCTCGCGAAGGTGTTGAAGTGGTGGAGGCCGCACTGTCGCGCCGCTGGCACCCGGGCGTCCTGCCCGCGCGTCGGCGCGGCCTGACCGATCGTCCGCATGTGCGCGTGCATGCACGCCGTGGCCAAACGTCATAGAACGCAACGGAGGTGGACGCCGCGCGACGGCGCGCCCAGAATGATTTTTGGGAGACCACCTCACCATGGCACCGATGCCGGTGCGAAGGAAGCCCATGGCAGCACAGCAAGACATTGCGGCGGCGCTGCGGCGCATGGAAGCGGTGCTGCAGCGGCGCCCCGAGGCGGGCCACCACGCCGACTCGCAGGCCGTGGCGCGCTGGGCCGGCGGCCTCAAGGTGGTCACCGTCCATGCCAACGGCACCGGGGCCGCGACCGACATGCCCGAAGAGATGGGCGGCGAGGGCGAGGCCGTCACCCCGGGCTGGCTGCTGCGTGCCGGCGTGGCATCGTGCGTGGCCACGCGCATCGCGATGGGCGCCGCGCAGCAGCAGATCGCGCTCGACACGCTCGAGGTCTCCGTCGACAGCCATTCCGATGCGCGCGGCATGCTCGACCTGGCCGAGGCCGACGGCAGCCCGGTCAATGCCGGCCCGCTCGACATGACGCTGCGCGTGCGCATCGCCGCTGCGGGCGGTGTCGCGCCGGAGCGCCTGCGCGCACTGGTCGCGCAGAGCCATCGCTGCTCGCCGATGTCGGCCGCGCTGCAGCTCGCGGTGCCGATGACGCTGCAGGTCGAGGTCGGGGAGGGCTGACGATGGACGCGCTCTCGGAAACCCTGCGCGTCGTCCGGCTGGTGGGCGCGATCTTCATCCATGCGCGGTTCACGGCGCCGTGGTGCTACCAGTCGCCGCGCGCCGATTCGGTGGCGCCGATCCTCGAGCCGGGCGCCGAGCGCGTCGTGATCTTCCACCTCGTTACCGAAGGCGACTGCTGGGTCGAGCTCGCGGGCGCCGCGCCGGTGCACCTGATCGCGGGCGACGCAATCCTCTTTCCGCAGGGCGACGCGCACCGCATGGCCTCGCAGCCGGGGCTGCCGCCGGCCACGGGCGGGCGGCTCGAAGAAGTGCTGTCGCGCCGTCCGCGCCAGCTCTGCTATGGCGGCGGCGGTTCCACCACGCGCCTCGTGTGCGGCTACCTGGCCTGCGATGCGCGGCTTGCGCGCCTGCTGCTCGCGGGCCTGCCGCCGCTGGTCCGCGTCAACGTGCGCGGCTCCGAGGCCGGCACCTGGCTCGAGGCCTCGGTGCGCTACGCGCTCGGCGAGGCACGCTCGCCCCGGCCGGGCGGCGCCGCCGTGCTGGCAAAGCTGTCCGAAGTGCTGTTCATCGAAGTGCTGCGGCTCTACATGAACGAGCGCGCCGAAGGCAGCACCGGCTGGCTTGCGGGCGTGGGCGACCGCATCGTCGGCGCCGCGCTCCAGGCGCTGCACAAGAACCCCGCCCATGCATGGACGCTCGACGAACTGGCCCGCACCGCCGGCAGTTCGCGCTCGGTGCTGGCCGAGCGCTTCCAGCAACTGGTGGGCAGCTCGCCGATGCAGTACCTCACGCAATGGCGCATGCTGCTGGCCGCCAACCTGCTCTGCCGCAGCAATGCGCCACTCGCGAACATCGCCGAGAACGTCGGCTACCAGACCGACACGGCCTTCAGCCGCGCGTTCCGGCGCGAGTACGGTGCGCCCCCGGCGGCCTGGCGCCGCAGCCGCTCATCCGCCGGCGCGCAGCAGGCCGCGGGGCTCGCGCACAGCGCCTGACAATTCAAGCCAGCGCGCGCTGCGGCCCGCCGAGCTGGAACACGCCGACCACCTGCGACAGGCTGCCCGCCTGCTCCTGCAGCGAGGCCGCGGCGGCCGCGGCTTCTTCGACCAGCGCCGCGTTCTGCTGCGTGACCTGGTCCATCTGCGTGATGGCCTGGTTGATCTGCTCGATGCCCGTGGTCTGCTCCTGGCTCGCGGCGGTGATCTCGCCCATGATGTCGGTCACGCGCTGCACGCTGGTGACGATCTCTTCCATCGTGCGGCCCGCTTCGGCCACCTGTTGGCTGCCGGCCTCGACCTTGCTCACCGAATCGTCGATCAGGCCCTTGATCTCTTTCGCCGCCGCGGCCGAGCGCTGCGCGAGGCTGCGCACCTCGGAAGCCACCACCGCGAAGCCGCGGCCCTGCTCGCCCGCGCGTGCCGCTTCCACCGCCGCGTTCAAAGCGAGGATGTTGGTCTGGAACGCGATGCCGTCGATCACGCCGATGATGTCGACGATCT
>CAMLCW010000119.1 GCA_946478645.1 uncultured Variovorax sp. | reverse complement strand
GGCCGAGCCCCACGGCCAGCGGCGCGCGGATGCCGAAGCGCATCACCAATTTGGCCGACACGCCGAGCGAGAACAGCGCCATCAGCAGGTTGGCCGGCAGGAAGGCGAGGCCGATCTGCATCGGCGTGTAATTGAGCACCAGCTGCATGTAGAGCGCCGAGATGAAGAACCACGCGAACATCGCGGCCGCCCACAGCACGCCCACCACGTTCGACACCGACACGCTGCGCAGCCGGAACAGGCCGAGCGGCATCAGCGGATGCCGCACGCGGGCCTCGATCGCGATGAAGAGCACCATCAGCACCACGGCTGCGCCGAGCAGGCCGAGCGTCTGCGCCGACTGCCAGCCGGCCTCGTTGCCGTTGACGATGGCGTACACCGCGAGCATCAGCGACAGCGTCACCGCCACCGCGCCCGCCACGTCGAGCTTCTCGCCGTGGGCATGGCCGCGCGCCTTCGGCAGCAGCGCCACGCACAGCGCATACACCGCCACGCCGATCGGCAGGTTGACCAGGAAGATCCAGTGCCAGCTCAGCGTGCTCGTGAGCAGGCCGCCGAGCAGCACGCCGAGGCTGCCGCCGCCCGCGCAGACGAAGCCATAGACGCCCATGGCCTTGGCGCGGTCGGCCGGCTCGGTGAAGAGATTCATGATGAGCGACAGCGCCACCGCCGACACCACCGCGCCGCCCAGGCCCTGCACCGCACGCGCCGCGATCAACAGGCCCTGCGAGTTGGCGATGCCGCAGGCCAGCGAGGCCAGTGTGAACAGCACGAGGCCGACGAGGAACATGCGGCGGTGGCCGTAGAGGTCGCCGAGCCGGCCGCCCAGCAGCAGGAAGCCGCCGAAGGTCAGCATGTAGGCATTCACCACCCAGACCAGCGAGGTTTCCGTGAAGCCGAGGTCGGTGCGGATCGACGGCAGCGCCACGTTCACGATGGTGGTGTCGAGCACGATCATCAGCACGCCGAGGCACAGCACCATCAAGGCGAGCCAGCGCTTGCGGTTGTTGTCGAGGGTGTCGGTCATGGGTGTTCCTTGGCTGCCGTCAGGCGGCGGCGTCGACGACCATCAGCCAGCCCACGCCGAAGCGGTCGGTGAGCATGCCGAAGCTCGAGGTGAAGAAGGTCGGCATCAGCGGCTGCATCACCTGGCCGCCTTCGGCCAGCGCGTCGAACCACTTGCGTGCGTCGGCGTCGGTGGCGGCGCTGATCGCCAGCATGATGCCCTTGAACTCCGCCTGGCCCGAGCACCGTCCGTCGGACAGCATCAGCTCGGTCTGGCCGATGCGCAGCACCGAGTGCATCACCTTGTCGGCGGCGGGCGCGGCGCCGCCGCAGCCGTCTTCGGCGCCGGACGAAGGCATCTCCGGCGCCTCGCTGTAGCGCATCAGCACGACCACTTCGGCGCCGAGCGCCTGCTTGTAGAAAGCGATCGCTTCGTCGCAACGGCCTTCGAACGAGAGATAGGACTGGACTTTCATGGCGATTCCTTTGGAGCGGATGAAAAGGGCGCGCAAGACATTGCGCGAATACGGAATACCTAGTTTGTGTACACCGTCCACAAAGAATAGCAGACATAATGGACAGTGTCCACATGGAGATTTTTCCGATGAGCCCGCGCGTTGTCCCGCCCGCCCCGAAGTCGCCTGCCGCCCGCAGCACCTACCGGCATGGCGACCTGCGCCGCGCGCTGCTCGACGCGGGCATCGAACTGGCACGCGACGGCGGCCCCGAGGCGGTGGCGCTGCGCGAGGTGACGCGGCGCGCCGGCGTGGTGCCGAACGCGGCCTACCGCCACTTCGCGAGCCGGCGCGAGCTGCTGCTCGCGGTGCGCGCTGCGGCGCTCTCGGCCGCCGCAGTGGCGATGGAAAAGGAGCTCGCGGTGCTGCCCTGCGAGCAACCGCCCGCCGACTTCGCGCGCGCGCAGGTGCGCGCCATCGGCACGGCCTACCTGCGTTTCGCGCAGGCCGAGCCCGGGCTGTTCCGCACGGCGTTCGTGGTGTCGTCCGAAGATGCCCAGGGCGACGTCGGGCCGGGCAGCGCGGGCCCGGGCGGGCTCGACCCGTTCCAGCTCCTGGGCGGCGCGATCGACAAGCTCGTGGAGGCGGGCGTGCTCGACGCCGCGCGCCGGCCCAATGCCGAATACCTGGCCTGGTCGGCGGTGCACGGGCTTGCGCTGCTGATCATCGACGGGCCGCTCAAGGCCATGGATGCGGCCGGCACCCATGCGCTCGGGCAGCAGCTCATCGACATGGTGGAGCGCGGGCTGTAGCGCAACGCGCCGTCCGGCCTAGAGATAGATCTTCTGCAGCAGCCGGATCAGCGTCTCGCGCTCGCGCGTGGTGAGCCGTGCGCTGGCCTCGGCCTCCAGCTGCACCACCGTCTGCTCGGCCTCCCGGATCAGCTTCTCGCCCGCCTCGGTGAGGTGCAGGCCCACCGCGCGGCCGTCGTGCGGATGGGGGCGGCGCTCGATCAGCCCGCGGCTGTCGAGCGTGGAGACCAGGCTCACGAGGTTGGGCGGCAGGATCTCGAGCGTGTTGCAGAGCTGGCGCGAGGTGGCGCCGGGGTTGTGCGCCAGCAGCGACAGCACCGAGAAGTCGACCTGCTTGAGGCCGTAGGGCGCCATGCGTTCGGCGAACACGTCGCTCACGATGAGCCAGGCGCGCCGCGCGTTGTAGCCGACGAAGGCTTCGAGCACGCGGGCGTCGAGCCGGTCCTGCTTGCCGGCGGGTGCGGCAGCGGGCTCGCTGGGGGCGGTGCTTTTCTTGGAGGGTCGAGGCATAGGCCCGGAGCGTAACGCGTCGAGCCTACCGCGCCGGCGGCATCGGCGTCTTCGGCGTCGTGACCAGCAGCACGATCGTGGCAAGCAGCTCGGTCTTGGCCTGGGCCGGCGTGATCTCGTTCGAGACCGCGGCGTACGACAGGGCCTCGGCCGCGCCGAGCATCGCCCGCACGCGCAGCGCGGCCAGTTGCCCGCCGGGTGCGAACGGCGCC
Organism: uncultured Variovorax sp.; assembly: GCA_946478645.1. Next base: position 10,017 of record CAMLCW010000119.1, on the reverse strand, counting down.
AGCACCTTGCGGCACTTGGCGTGGAACGCATCGGCACATTCGCGCCGCACGAGTTCGAGCTCGGGCGCACCGGCCAGTGCACCGACGATGCCCGGCAGCTCGCGCCCCTGCGCGAGCACGCAGTCGACGTAGGTCGAGGCGATGACGTTCGCCATCGCGGGCAGCGTCGGGGCGCTCGCTGCGATGGCCGCATCGATGATGAGCGTCTGCCGCGCCTCGAAGTCGAGGTACAGCGCCGAGATCAGGCCGTTGCGGCTGCCGAAATGATCGTAGACCACGGGCTTCGCCACCTGCGCCTGCTCGGCCAGCCGCCCCAAGGTCAGGGCCTCCATGCCTTCATGGCGCACCAGCGCCCAGGCCGCGCCGATGAGCTGGCGGTAGCGGTCGCCGCGCGCGAGGCGCTTGCGTGGAGGGGCTTCGGTCAATGTCGGGGTATTTGGCGTGGTTATGTACGAATGGTACATTGCAGGCATAACCTACCAAACGTATATAGCGAAGGAGTCTCCCCATGCATGCGCTCATCGTCGTTGCCCACCCCCAGCCCGGCTCTGCCACCCATGCCGTCGCGGCACGCGTTGCCGAAGGCGTGCGCCGCGCCGGGCATTCGGCCGAGATCGCCGACTTGGCCGCGGAAGGCTTCGATCCACGCTTCAATGAGCACGACGTTGCCGCGCACAGCGAGCGACGCGCGCCCGCCGCCGACGTGCGTGCGGAGCAGGCGCGCATCGACCGTGCCGATGCACTGGTGCTGGTGTACCCGGTGTACTGGTGGTCGTTTCCGGCATTGCTCAAGGGCTGGATCGACCGCGTGTTCTCCAACGGCTGGGCCTATGACGAGACGCCCGGCAAGCCGATGGCGAGAAAGCTCGGCCGGCTGCCGGTGTATTTGGTCGCGATCGGCGGCGCGGACTGGCGCACCTATGCGCGGCATGGCTACTTCGGTGCCATGCGCACGCAGATCGACCACGGCATCTTCGGCTACTGCGGCGCGCAGGTGCCGCGCTCGGAACTGCTGCTCGCGCCGGCCGACGGCGACTGGCGCGAGAACTTCGAGACGGCCGAGGCGCTGGGCCTGAACCTGGCTTTCAGTCCGATTCGGCCAACGCCTTCAGCTTCGCCAGCGCCGCGTCCCACTGCCGTCCAATGACTTCGAGCGTGCGGCGCGCCTCCTCGAGCTGCGTGGGGTCGAACTGCCAGAGCCGTTCGCGGCCCATCTTCAGGTCGGTCACGAGCCCTGCGTCGCCGAGCACCTGAAGGTGCTTGGTCACGGCCTGCCGGCTGATCTCGGTGCTGGCCGTGAGCTGCGCGATCGAGAAGGCGCCGCCCGCGCACAGCACCGCCACCAGCCGCAGCCGCGTGGCATCGCCGAGCGCGAAGAACACGTGCGCGAGCCGCTCGGGCGGCGCGGCAATGGCGGGAAGCTCAGTCCTTTTCGGCATGGCGGCGTACATTCTCCAGCTGCTCCTTCCAGCCGCCCGTGTTCATGCGGAAGGCCTCGAGGCGACGGTGCGGCGGCACCTTGTCGAAGCCCGACTCCACCGTCTTGACCAGCGTGGCGTTGCCGGGCGCGTCGTGCAGCGTCCAGGTGACGAGCGTGGGTTCCTCCTGGCTGTAGTCGACGGCAGGATCGACCGCATAGGGATGCCAGCGCCAGGCGAGCAGGTCCTGCGGCTCGACCCGCTCGACGTGGACATCGAACATCACGTGCGTGAAGCCCTCGATCGTGATCGGGCCGCGCGTCACCTCCCCGGGCGTGAAGCGCTGGCCCTTCAGGTCGGCGCCGAACCAGCGGCCGAAGGTCTCGGCATCGGACAGCAGGCGCCACACTTTCTCGCGCGGCGCCTGGATGACGATGCTGCGCTCGATGCGGTCGGCGGATTCGGTTTGGGCGTCGTTGGGCATGGGGTCTCCGGAGTGAAAAGAAATTGAATGCAACCAAATAGTTGCTTGTCAATTCTCCTGCAATGCGGATGAAAGAGCAACTAGATGGTTGCGTTTAACGTGTTGAATGGTGCCGCGGCTGGGCTTATCGGATTTCGAATAATTTGAATATTTCGTTTATTGCGAATAAAATCGATCGGCGTCGCGCACGCGATTGCAAGGAGACCGTCATGAAAGCACAGAAGATCCTGGAGGCCGCAAGCGACGCAGAGGCAGAAATGGCTTCGGTGGCGCACCAGTGCCTTGTCGCTGCGCTGGACCATTCGAAGGCTGAGCACATCGAGATCATCGTGGACGTTCCCGGTGAAGCCGGCGCGCATGCGCCTACGCTGAAGGTGCCTCCACGTGCGTTGCGCTTTTTCGCGGAGGTGCTGCGCACCATGGCCCGAAAAGAACCGCTGGTCGTGATGCCGCAGAAGCACGAACTCACGACCCAGGAGGCGGCGGCTTTTCTCAATGTCTCCAGGCCCTTCGTCGTCAAGGAGATCGACGCCGGTCGGATACCGCACCGCAAGGTCAACCGGCATCGACGCATTGCCCTGTCGGACCTGCGTGCTTACCAGGCAGCGCAGCAGGAGGCCTCCAGGCAAGCCTTGGCCGAGCTCGCGAAACTGTCCCAGGATGCGGAAATGGAGTTCTGAGCGTGGCGGGCTCGGCGCGCTACACGGCCATCCTCGATGCGAATGTCCTTTTTCCGCAGCTTGTTCGCGACCTCCTGCTCAGCCTTGCAGCCTGCGGCCTCTACCACGCGCGATGGAGCCCAGACATCAACGAGGAGTGGACACGGAACCTGCGACGCAAGCGGCCCGAACTCGCAGACAAGATCCCACGCATCGTTGACGCACTCAATCGGACTGTGCCGGATTGCCTGGTCACAGGCTATCAGGCCCTTGTCCCGGCGTTGACATTGCCGGACCCGGCGGACCGGCATGTCCTGGCCGCAGCAATCGCCGGACATGCCGATGCGATCGTCACCTTCAATTTGAGGGATTTTCCGGCCGAGGTGCTGCAAATGCACGGCGTCGAGGCTCAGCATCCTGACGACTTCATCATGAACCAGCTTCAGCTGCATGAGGCCCGGGCGCTGACCGCCGTCAAGGAGATGCGTGAGAGATGGAGGAATCCGCCGTACACCGCCACGGAGATGCTCAGGCTGCTGGCGCTGCGCGGCCTGTCGCAAACGGCGGAGCATTTGCAAGGAGCCCTGAAGCTGATCTAGCAGCTTCAACCGCTGCAGCTTGCTCGTCTCAGCTTTGCTGCAGGGCACTCCCAGCCGCATGCGACAGCGCAATCCCCTCGCAGGCACGCTTCACGATTCCGTGGCGCATCTCGAACTCCGGCAGCACCCAGCGCCGGAAAGCCGCAGCAGGCCCGGTGCGTGCGGCGCGCTCCGCGGGCGTGGCGTCGGCGGCGTCGATGCGCGCCCAGGCCCAGGCCAGCAGCGCGAGCATCACCAGGCGCAGGTAGTCGTCGGCCACCTCGTACGGCAGCCGGGGATCTGCGTGCGCCGCCATCGCGATCGTGGTGCCCAGGTAGCGCAGTTGCGCGAGGCGGCGCTGCACGTCGGCATCGGTCTCGCGCGCGGCGTCCAGCGCGTCGCGCAGCTCGAGCAGCACGGCCGACATCGCGGCGCCGGCGTCGGGAAGCACCTTGCGCACCAGCAGGTCGATGGCCTGGATCTCGTTGGTGCCCTCGTAGATCATGGTCACACGCGCGTCGCGCACGATCTGCTCGATGCCCCACTCGCGCACGTAGCCGTGGCCGCCGAGCACCTGCAGGCATTCGCTGGCGCCATGGAAAGCCTGCTGCGTGCAGGCCGCCTTGAGCACCGGCGTGACGATCGCGCACCAGCGCTGCGCGCGCTCGCGCGCCCTGGCGTCGGCATCATGCGCGGCAACGTCGAGCATCAGCGCGCTGCGGTAGGCGAGGGTGCGCGCGCCCTCGATCCAGGCGCGCTGCGTGTCGAGGATGCGCCGGACCGCGGGATGCTCGGCGATCAGGTCGGCGGCCTCGCTGCCGCGGCTGGCGGGCGCGGGGCCGGGCGCGCGCATCTGGCGGCGTTCCTGCGCGTAGGCGTTGGCCTTCTGCCAGGCTGCGTCGAGCAGGCCGATGCCCTGCAGCGCCACATGCAGCCGCGCCGCATTCATCATCACGAACATCGCGGCCAGGCCGCGGCCCGGCTCGTCGACCAGCCAGCCGGTGGCGCCGTCGAAGCGCATCACGCAGGTGGGGCTCGCGTGCAGCCCCATCTTTTCCTCGATGCGTTCGCAGTGCACCGCATTGCGCGCGCCGTCAGGCAACTGCTTGGGCACCAGCGCGAGCGACAGCCCCTTGGGCCCGGCGGGTGCGTCGGGCAGGCGGCAGAGCACGAGGTGCACGATGTTCGGCGTGAGGTCGTGCTCGCCGCCCGAGATAAAGATCTTGCCGCCGGCCACGCGCACGCTGCCGTCGGCCTGCGGCACGGCACGCGTGCGCACCTGGCCCAAGTCGCTGCCCGCATGGGCTTCGGTGAGGCACATGGTGGCCAGCCATTCGCCGCTCGCGAGCTGGGGCAGGTAGCGCGCCTTCAGCGCATCGCTGCCGTGGTGCTTGAGGCAGGCATAGGCGCCGTGCAGCAGGCCGGGCGCCATCGTGAGCCCGTGGTTGGCCGCGCTCATCCATTCGTAGACGATGGCCTCGAGCACCGTCGGCAGGCCCTGGCCGCCGTCCTCGGGCGCGGCCGCGAGCGCGGGCCAGCCGCCGTCGACGAACGCGCGGTAGGCCTCGCGAAAACCGGGCGGCGTCGTGACCGCGCCGTTCGCGAAACGGCAGCCGACCTCGTCGCCCTCGCGGTTGAGCGGCGCGATCGCCTCGCCGACGAAGCGCGCCGCCTCCCCGAGCACCTGCTGCTGGAGCGCGTCGTCCACGTCGGCAAAGGGCGCGAGCGCGCGCAGCCGCGACGGCGCATCGAGCACCGCGTTGAGGATGAAGCGCTGGTCTTCGGGACGGGGCGAGTAACTCATCGGCTGTTCACGGATCTCAGGATTCGGCCGTGAAGCCGATCTTCTTGACCAGCGGACCCCAGCGGTCATATTCGGACTGCAGCGACTTGCGCATGTCCTCGGGCGAGGAGCCGCTGGCCACGAGACCGACGGAGAGCAGCCCGTCGGCCACGGCCTTGTCCTTGAGGGCCGCCTGGATCGCGCTGCTCGCCGCGGCAATGGTGGCGGCCGGCGTTTTGGCGGGCGCGAAGAAGCCGAACCATTCGTCGGCCACGATCTCGGGGAAGCCCTGCTCGGTGAAGGTGGGCACGTCGGGCAGGTAGGCCGGACGCTGCGAGCCCGAGTTGGCGAGCACGCGCAGCTTGCCGGCCTTGGCGAAGGGCAGGCAGTCGCCGACCGGGGTCATGCAGGAGGCGATCTGCCCGCCGACCACGTCGTTGACGGCGGGCAGCGAGCCGCGGTAGGGCACGTGCCGCAGGTCGGTGCCGGTATTTATGCCCAGCAGCGCGCCCAGGAAGTGCGGCGTCGAGCCCGCGCCCGGCGAGCCGTAGCTGGCCTGGTCCGGGTTGGCTTTGGCCCAGGCGATGTAGTCCTTCAGCGTCTTGACGCTGGCCGGCACCATCGGGCCGACCGCCAGCCCGTGCGTCATGACCGCGCCGATCGAGATCGGCGCGAAGTCGGCCATGGTGTAGCCGAGCTTGCGGTAGATGTGCGGATAGGTCGAGATCGCCGAGGCCTGCGCGAGCGCCAGCACCGAGCCGTCGGCCACCGAGGCCTTGAGCGTGTCGAGCGCGATGCGCCCGCCCGCGCCGGGCTTGTTCTCGACCACCGCGCTGCTCTTCGAGAAAGCGGTGTCGCCGAGCTTCTCGGCCACGCGGCGGGCCACGCTGTCGCCGGCGCTGCCGGCCGGGAAGCCGTAGTAGATCTTGGCCTGCTGCACGATCTGCGCAAACGCGGCCAGCGGCTGCAGCGCGCCGAGCGCGGCGGCGCCGCCGAGCAGGTTCACGAATTGGCGTCGGTTGGTCATGGTGCTTTGTCTCCTGGATGTTCTTGGAATGGGATCAGCGCGGCGCCATGCGCAGTGCGCCATCGAGGCGGATCACTTCGCCGTTCAGGTGGCCGTTGGTGACGATGTGGCAGGCCAGCTCGGCGAATTCCGACGGCTTGCCGAGGCGCGGCGGGAACGGGATCGACGCCGCGAGCGACTGCTGCACCGGCTCGGGCAGCTCCATCAGCAGCGGCGTGGCGAACAGGCCCGGTGCGACGGTGCACACGCGGATCGCGTGCTGCGCGAGGTCGCGCGCCATCGGCAGCGTCATGCCGACGAGGCCGCCCTTCGAGGCGCTGTAGGCCTGCTGGCCGACCTGGCCGTCGAAGGCCGCGACCGATGCGGTGAAGAGCATCACGCCCTTTTCGGCGTTGTCGAGCGCATCGAGCCTGGCGCAGCGCGCTGCGAAGAGCCGCGCCATGTTGTAGCTGCCGATCAGGTTGATGTTGACCACGCGCACGAAGTCTTCGAGCGGCGCGGGATTGCCGTCCTTGCCGACGATGCGCTTGGCGCTGCCGATGCCGGCCACGTTCATCAGGATGCGTGCGCTGCCGTGCGCGGCTTCGGCCTTGTCGAGCGCGGCGGTCACGCTGTCGGAATCGGTGATGTCGCAGGCGCAGGCGATGCCGCCGATGTCGGCTGCCACCTTCTCGGCGAGTTCGGCATTGCGGTCGAGCACCGCGACCTTGGCGCCGAGCCGTGCGAGCTCGCGTGCGGTGGCCTCGCCGAGGCCCGATGCGCCGCCCGTCACGAGTGCGGCCTGTCCTTCGATCTTCATGGGGATGTCTCCTGGAATGTTCAGCGTGGCGTGAGGGTGAAAGGCAAGGTGCCCGCATGCATCGCATCGGCCAGCGCGGCGCGGTGCTTGAGCACCGCACGCTGGTTGATGGAGCCCTTGTCGGTCACCTCGCCCTTGTCGATGGAAGGCGGCTCGGCCACGAGGTGCAGCCTGGCGATGCGATTGGCGCTACCGGTGGCGCTCGCGGCGAGCGTGTCGACCAGTTGCTGGAAGTGCGCCTGCACCGGCGCGCTTTCGAGCACCTGCTGCATTGGCGCATCGGCCGCGAGCCCGGCGAGCTGGCGCACGCGCTGCGTCGGGAAGATCAGCGCGCCGACTTCCTTCAGGTTGATGCCGGTCAGCACCGCATCCTGCACGTAGGGTGCGCCGGCCGCGATGATCTTCGCGCGCAGCGGGCCGACGCTCACGAAGGTGCCGGTGGCGAGCTTGAAGTCCTCGGCGATGCGACCGTCGAAGCGCAGGCCACGGTGGATGTTCGATTCGTCGATCCACGTCACCGCGTCGCCGGTCGAGAAGAAGCCTTCCTCGTCGAAGGCCTCGGCCGTCGCCTCGGGCGCGCGCCAGTAGCCCGGCGTGATGTTGGGGCCGCGGTAGCGCACCTCGGTCTTGCCGTCGACCTCGACCAGCTTGAGTTCGATGCCCGGCGCCGGCAGGCCGATGTCGCCCGACTTCACGTCGGGGCCGGTGACGTAGAGCGCGAACGGGCCCGACTCGGTCATGCCGAGCCCGGTGCCCATGACGATGCGCTCGCCGACCTCGGCCTCCTGCGTGCGGTGCAGGCTGTCCCAGATGGGCTGCGCGAGGGCGGCGCCCGAGTAGAAGAACATGCGCACCCGCGAGAGCAGGTTGCGGCGCAGCACCGCATCGGTCTCCATCGCGTTGGCGATGGCCTCGAAGCCGGTCGGCACGTTGAAGTAGATGGTGGGCGCGATCTCGCGCAGGTTGCGCAGCGTTTCGGCCATGCCGGTGGGCGTAGGCTTGCCCTCGTCGATGTAGAGCGTGCCGCCGTTGTCGAGCACGATGCCCACGTTGTGGTTGCCGCCGAAGGTGTGGTTCCACGGCAGCCAGTCGACCAGCACCGGCGGCTCCTCGCCGAGCGCGGGGATCGAGTGGCGCAGCTGCTGCTGGTTCGCGCACCACATGCGGTGGGTGTTGATCACCGCCTTGGGCATCTTGGTCGAGCCCGAGGTGAACAGGAACTTGGTGATGGTGTCGGGCCCGGTCGCCTGCAGCGCGGCGTCGATCGCGGGCGTGGGGCGCGTGGCGAGCAGGTCGGCCAGCGGCGTGGCGGTGCGGCCGTCGAGCCGGCCCTCGCCGAGCACGACTTCGGTCTCGCGCGGCACCGCGGCCTCGATGGCGCGGCCATAGCGCGCGGCATCTGCGGCGAACACCAGGCCCGGCGTGAGCGTCGCCAGCACATGCCGCAGCTTCTCAAAATCCTGGCTCACGAGCGAATAGGGTGGCGACACCGGGCAGTACGGCACGCCCACGTAGAGGCAGCCGAGCGCGAGCATCGCGTGGTCGATGCTGTTCTCGCTGAGGATCGCGAGCGGTCGCTCGGGGCCTAGGCCGCGCTCGAGCAGCGCCTGGCCGATGCTGCGTGCGCGCGCGAGCGCCTCGGCATAGCTCACGCGCAGCCATTCGCCGGTGCTGCCGTCGGGCAGGCGTTCGCGCGCGGCGATGAAGGTGCGGTCGGGCGCGGCCTCGGCCCAGTGCACGAGCCGGTCGGTCATGCGGTCGCGGTACGGACCGAGCGGCGTCTCGGCCTGCAGGTACTGCGTGCCGGGCGGGCCCGCGCGCAGCACGGCGCGCGTCACGCCGAAGGTCAGGGGGCGGTAGCGGATAGGACTCATGATTTGCTCACCTTGGCGCCGCGGCCTTCGAGGAAGTCGCGCACGCGGGCCTTGGCCTCGGGCGCGTCCTGGGCGATGCCGGCCATCAGGGCTTCGGTGAAGAAGCCGTGGTCGGCCGACTGCTCGGCGATGCGCGGCAGCGCATGCATCAGCGCGTAGTTGGTCAGCGGCGCGTTGGTGGCGATGCGCCGGGCCAATTCGAGCGCCTTGTCGAAGGCGGCGCCCTCGTCGACCAGGTACTGCGCGAAGTTGGCGCGCTCGCCGTCCTCGGCGTTGTAGACCCGGCCGGTCATCATCATGTCGGTCATGCGCGCCACGCCGATCAGCTTGGGAATGCGCACCGAGCCGCCGCCGCCCACGAAGATGCCGCGCGAGCCCTCCGGCAGCGCATAGAAAGTGGAACGGTCGGCCACGCGGATGTGACAGGCGCTCGCGAGTTCGAGGCCGCCGCCGACCACGGCGCCGTGCAGCGCCGCCACCACCGGCACCGGGCCGTGCTGGATCAGCTCGAGCGCGCTGTGCCACATGCGCGAGTGCTGCATGCCCTGGCCCGCATCGCGCTCCTTGAGTTCGCTGAGGTCGAGGCCGGCGCAGAAGTGCGGGCCTTCGCCGTCGAGCACCGCCGCGCGCACGCTCGAAGGCAGATTCTCGAAGGCATCGCGCAGCGCGAAGATCAGTCCGTCCGACAGCGCATTGCGTTTGGCGCCGCGCGCGAGGCGGACGATGGCGACGTCGTCGCGGATGTCGAGGTGGAGGTCGGGATTGGTCATGATTGCGTTCCTGCTTGCGTTCGATTATGGTTATGACAAATAATCAATTCAAGGCGCAGGAGCGCATTGATTCCTAGGGACTTACCCGTACTGGAGACCACGACATGGACCACCGGAACCTGATCGCCATCGACATCCACACGCACGCCGAGGTGAGTTGCTGGAATCCGTTCGACAACTACGGCGAGGAATACGACCGCGCCGCCGACAAGTACTTCGGCTCAAATCGCCGGCCGACGATCGAGGAATCGATCGCCTACTACCGCGAGCGCAAGATCGGGCTCGTGATGTTCATGGTCGACGCCGAGTCGAACATGGGCCGCCGGCGCATCCCGAACGAGGAGATCGCCGAGGCCGCGCAGAAGAACAGCGACATGATGATCGCCTTCGCGAGCATCGATCCGCACAAGGGGAAGATGGGCGCGCGCGAGGCGCGCCGGCTGATCGCGGAGCACGGCGTCAAGGGCTTCAAGTTCCACCCGACGGTGCAGGCCTTCCATCCCTACGACAAGATGGCCTGGCCGATCTACGAGGTGATCGCCGAGCACAAGCTGCCGGCGATCTTCCACACCGGCCACAGCGGCATCGGCTCGGGCATGCGCTGCGGCGGCGGCCTGCGGCTCGA
>CAMLCW010000118.1 GCA_946478645.1 uncultured Variovorax sp. | reverse complement strand
AGAGCTTGCCGTCCGAGAAGGTGCCGGCGCCGCCTTCGCCGAACTGCACGTTCGACTCGGGGTTCAGCACGCTCTTGCGCCACAGGCCCCAGGTGTCGCGGGTGCGCTGGCGCACCGTCTTGCCGCGTTCGAGCACGATCGGGCGGAAGCCCATCTTGGCGAGCATCAGCGCGGCGAAGATGCCGCAGGGGCCGAAGCCGATCACCACCGGCCGCGGTGCGCCTTCAGGCGCATGCAGCGGCGGCGTGTAGCGCATGTCGGGTGCGCGCTGGATGTGCGGATGGACCGCGTGGCGCGCGAGCAGGTTGGCCTCGCGCGCAGCGTCGGCCAGCTGCACGTCGCAGATGTAGACCGTGAGCAGGTCGGCCTTGCGCGCATCGAAGCTGCGCTTGTAGACCGTGTGCGAGGCGATGGCCGCGGCGTCGATGCCGAGCGTGCCGGCGATCAGCGCGGGGAGGGCGTCGTCGGCATGGCCGAGCGGGAGTTTGAGTTCGGAGATTCTCAGCATGGCGTGGGGCTTGTGTTTATCAAGCAGACCGCGATTTTAGTCGGTGGCTCCTGGCTGGACCTGGGGCGCTGGAATTCGGACTTCCGGACGCAGAGGACGCGGAGGTTTCGCAGAGAACGCAAAAGGGGAAAGAAAAAAATGGTTCCTTTCGCGCCCTTTGCGTGACCGTCGCCCTCCTCGTGTCCGGTCAGCCCGTATTCGACGACGGCTTCAAGCCGGCAGGAAACCTTCCACCGACAGGTAGCGCTCGCCCGTGTCGTAGTTGAAGCCCAGCACCACCGCATCGGGCGCGAGCGAAGGCAGCTTCTGCGCGATGGCCGCGAGCGTGGCGCCCGAGGAAATGCCCACCAGCATGCCTTCCTCGGCCGCGCAGCGGCGCGCCATCTCGCGCGCCGGCTCGGCATCGACCTGCAGCACGCCGTCGAGCACCGAGGTGTCGAGGTTCTTCGGGATGAAGCCCGCGCCGATGCCCTGGATCGGATGCGGCGCGGGCTGGCCGCCCGAGATCACCGGCGAGGCCACGGGCTCGACCGCGAACACCTGCAGCTTCGGCCACTTCTTTTTGAGCACCTTCGCCACGCCCGTGATGTGGCCGCCGGTGCCCACGCCGGTGATCAGCACGTCGATGCCGTCGGGGAAGTCGGCCGCGATCTCCTCGGCCGTGGTGCGCATGTGCACCTCGACGTTGGCGGGGTTGTTGAACTGCTGCGGCATCCAGGCGCCGGGCGTGCCCGCGACGATCTCTTCGGCGCGCGCGATCGAGGCCTTCATGCCGCCCGCGCGCGGCGTCAGGTCGAAGGTGGCGCCGTAGGCCAGCATCAGCCGGCGGCGCTCGAGCGACATGCTGTCGGGCATCACGAGCACCAGCTTGTAGCCCTTGACCGCCGCGACCATCGCCAGGCCGATGCCGGTGTTGCCCGAGGTCGGCTCGACGATGGTGCCGCCGGGCTTGAGCGCACCGGATTTTTCGGCGTCTTCCACCATCGCGAGCGCGATGCGGTCCTTGATCGAGCCGCCGGGATTGGCGCGCTCGGACTTGATCCACACCTGCTGCTTCGCATTGCCGAACAGGCGCTGCAGGCGGATGTGCGGCGTGTTGCCGATGGTCTGGAGGATGTTCTGGGCCTTCATGGATGAAATCTCCTTCGATGCGTTTCGGGGTCGGTGGCGGGAGGAACAGGGGGCATTTTGAGTCCAGAATGGCCGCATGAAGCTGGTATTCATCCATGGGCCGGCAGCGGCAGCACCTTCTTCGTGCGGCTGACGGTGTCCCGCGCGGAGCAGGAGAAGCGCATCGACGCCGCGAGCCGGGCCGAGTTCGGCAAGCTGCGCTCGCTCGAACTGCTGCGGCAGCTGCGCGACGACTTCGAGGCCTGCGAGCGAAGAATGCCGGCCGGCGCGCTGACCATCGACACCGGCACCGTACCGCCGCAGCAGGCCGCCCAGGAGATCGCCCGCACGCTGGCGCTGTAGCGGCCGGCCGGCGCGGCGGAATCACGCGCGGCGCGCAGGGTTCGCGGCCAGCGGCGATAATCCGCCCCGTGAAGCACGCCAGACCGCCGCTGGTGCAAGCCCGCAAGGGGCGACGCCGCAAGGCGCCGTGCCGAAAGGCCGCACTGGAGGAACGTCCGGACTGCACAGGACAGCGCAGGAGCTAACGGCTCTCCACCGTGAGGTGAGGATCAGAGCAACAGAGACGAGCCGATTCAGTTCGGGTGAAACGGGCAATCTCTGCGCGCAGCAACACCAAGTAGGCCAGTATCGAGGTGGTTCCGCTGAGCTGGCGGGTAGGTGGCATCGAGCCGTCTGGTGACAGGCGGCCCAGAGTAATGGCGGTCACGCCGGGGGCTTCGCAAGAGGCCCTCGGTGCACAGAATCCGGCTTATCGGCGCGCTTCACACTTTTCCTTTTTTTCTCCGCAGGCAAGCCTCGGACGATCGCCGTATAATAGATAGCATGCTAATTAATAGGCGGCTATCATGACCCGACGCCAGGCGACGAAACAGACGCGCGAACAGGCGCTGATGCGGCTCGGCACGGCCTTCGCGGTGCTGCAGCGCGGCTACCGCGCCGCGGCCGACAGGGCGGTGGCGCACGTGGGCGTGTCGCAGACGCTGGCCTACCCGATCGTGATGCTCGGCCGCATGGACGGCGACGTGCGCCAGGGCGTGCTGGCCGAGGCGCTCGGCATCGAGGGCCCGTCGCTGGTGCGCTCGATCGACCAGCTGGTGGAGGCCGGCTTCGTCGAACGGCGCGAAGACCCGGCCGACCGCCGCGCCAAGACCCTGCACCTGACCGAGGCCGGCCAGGCCGCCTGCGCGCCGATCGAGGCCGCGCTGGCGCAGATGCGCGCGTCGCTCTTCGACGGCGTGGCCGACGAGGACGTCGCCGCCTGCCTGCGCGTGTTCGGCGTGCTCGAGGAACGCCTGGGCGTGCGCGCCGTGCAGGCCCTGCCGCCGCCCGCCCCGCCGCGGCAGGGAGACGCGTAGATGGCCGCGCTCGCACTGCCATTTTCATTTCCGCGCTTCAGCCGCGCGGAGCTTCTCTTCTCGGGCAAGAGCTTCGGCGCCGCCATGCTCGCGATGTACCTCGCGAGCCGCGCCGGGCTGCCGCGCCCGTTCTGGGCGCTCATGACGACCTACGTGGTGGCCCATCCGCTGGCCGGCGCGGTGCGCTCGAAGGCGGTGTACCGCTTCTGCGGCACGCTGATCGGCAGCGCCGCGACCGTGCTGCTGGTGCCCGCGCTGTCGAATGCGCCCGAGCTGCTGACGCTGGTGCTCGCGCTGTGGGTCGGGCTGTGCCTGTGCGTCTCGCTGTACGACCGCACGCCGCGCTCCTATGTGTTCATGCTCGCGGGCTACACGGCGGCGCTGATCGGGTTTCCGTCGGTGCAGACGCCGCTGGCGCTGTTCGACACCGCGGTCGCGCGGGTCGAGGAGATCGGCCTCGGCATCCTGTGTGCCACGCTGGTGCACAGCCTCGTGCTGCCCACAGGGCTCGCGCCGACCGTGCTGGGCCTGCTCGACCGCACGCTGCAGGACGCGCGCAAGTGGTTCGGCGATTTGATGCAGCCCGCGGAGCGCATCGGCGGGAACACGCAGGCCAATGCCCGGCGCCTCGACGGCGACCGCCGCCGCCTGGCCGGCGACATCACGCAGCTGCGCCTGCTCTCGACCCATGTGCCCTTCGACACCACCCACCTGCGCTGGACGGCGGGCGCCATCCGCGCCATGCAGGACCGCGTGGCCGCGCTCACGCCGGCGCTGTCGGCGGTCGAAGACCGGCTGCGGGCGCTCGAGCAGGCCGAGGACCGCATCGCGCCCGACGTGGCCGCGGTGCTCGCCGAGGCCGCGCAGTGGCTGCGCGAAGAGGCAGAGCCCGGCAGTGACGCGGCCCCGCGGCTCGCGACGCTGCGCGCGGCCATCGCGCGGCTGGGCACGGCGGCGCCGTCCGGCACATGGGGGCAGGCGCTGCGCATCGGCCTGGCCGGCCGGCTCGACGAGCTGGTCGACGGCTGGACCGCCTGCGCCCGGCTGCGGCGCGACATCGACGAAGGCCTGACGGGCGCCGCACCGCCGCGCCGCACGGCCGCGCTCGGCAACCGCGTGCTGCACCGCGACCACGGCATGGCGCTGCTGTCGGCGCTGGCCGCGGTGATCGCGATCTGCCTGTGCGGCGCTTTCTGGATCGTCACGGGCTGGCCGATGGGCTCGGCCGCCACGATGATGGCCGCCGTCTTCTGCTGCTTCTTCGCCACCATGGACGACCCGGTGCCGGCGATCCACGGCTTCCTCAAGTGGACGCTGTGGTCGATCCCGATCTCGGCGCTCTATGTGCTGGTGCTGCTGCCCACGGTGCACGACTTCGGCATGCTGGCGCTGGTGTGCGCGCCGCTGTTCCTGCTGCTGGGCATCTACATGGCGCGCCCGACCCACTTCATGGCCGCCATGGCGCTGCTGTTCGGCGTGTCGGGCACGCTCGCGATGCACGACACGGCCAACGCCGACCTGGTGAGCTTCCTCAACAGCATGATCGGCCAGATCGTCGGCGTGCTGGTGGCGGCGCGCGTCACGCGGCTGGTGCGTTCGGTCGGCGCCGACTGGAGCGCGCGCCGCATCCAGCGCGCGACCTGGCGCGAGCTCGGCGACATGGCCGGCGACACGGCCGGTGCTTCGCAGCCGCAGGCCGCGCAGGGCGACGCCTACGCCGTGCGCATGCTCGACCGCATCGGCCTGCTCGCGCCGCGCATCGCGCAGGCGGGCGGCACGGTGCAGGGTGTGGTCGCCGACGACGCGCTGCGCGACCTGCGCATGGGCGCCGACATTGCCGTGCTGCAGCGGGTGCGGGGCCAACTGCCCAGCGCCACCGCGGCCGCGCTGCTGGGCGGCATCTCGCGCTTCTTCCGCCAGCGTGCCGAAGGCGCCGTGGACGCGCGCCCGCCACGCCTGCTGCCGCAGATCGACGCGGCGCTCGACGCGCTGCTCTCCGCGCCGGCCAGCGCGCATTCTTCCGCCGCCGCGCGGGCGGCCGTGACCGCGCTGGTCGGCCTGCGCCGCAACCTGTTTCCCGAGGCGCCGCCGCTCGGCGCGGCGCCGTCCGCACAAGGAGTTTCCACATGATCGGCGAAGCCAGTTTCTACGGCCTTTACCTGCCCTGGCTCATGGTGCTGGCGCTTGGCGCGCTGCTCGCGCTCTGGGCCGTGCGGCGCCTGCTCGCGGCCGTCGGCGCCTACCGCTGGGTATGGCACCCGGCGCTGTTCGACATGGCGCTCTACCTGCTGCTGCTCTACGCATTGAGCCGCGCCACCGCCGCCTTTTCCTAGTCACATAGACACACAGACATACGACGAGAGATTCCGATGAAAGCCAACCCTTTTTCCGACAAGCCCCGGGCCGCCCAGCTCGCGCGCGTCGTGTTGACACTGGCCGTGGTGGCCGCCGCCGTGTGGGCCGGCCTGCGGCTCTGGGACCACTACGAACTGGCGCCCTGGACGCGCGACGGCCGCGTGCGCGCCAACGTCGTGCAGATCGCGCCCGACGTCTCGGGCCTGGTCACGGCAGTGCCGGTGCACGACAACCAGGCCGTGGCGGCCGGCACGCTGCTGTTCGAGGTGGACCGCGCGCGCTACGACCTGGCCGTGCGCCAGGCCCAGGCCGCGCTCGCCGCGCAGCGCGCGATGAGCGCCCAGGCGCAGCGCGAGAACGCGCGCAATGCCGGCCTCGACGACCTGGTGTCGAAGGAATCGCGCGAGCAGGCCGCTGCGCGTGCCGCGCAGTTGCGCGCGGCCGTCGCGCAGGCCGAGGTGGCGCTCGACGCGGCCCGCCTCAACCTGCAGCGGGCCGAGGTGCGCGCGCCCTCCGGCGGCCTCGTCACCAACCTCGACCTGCGCCAGGGCAGCTATGCCGCGGCGGGTCGCCCGGTGCTTGCGCTGGTCGATGCGCAGTCGTTCTACGTCGAGGGCTACTTCGAGGAAACCAAGCTTGCGCGCATCCACCTCGGCGACCGCGTGCGCGTGATGCCGATGGGCGGCGGCGCGGCGCTCGACGGCACGGTCGAGAGCGTGGCCGCGGGCATCGCCGACCATGACCGCTCCACCAGCGCCAACCTGCTGCCGAGCGTGAACCCGACCTTCAACTGGGTGCGGCTCGCGCAGCGCATCCCGGTGCGCGTCAAGCTCGATCCGCTGCCCGAGGGCGTGCGCCTGGTGGCGGGCCAGACCGTGACCGTGCAGGTGGTCGAGGGCGGCCAGGCTGGCGCTGCGCAGCGCCACGAGGGATGAACACCATGGCACGCCTTGCATTCCGCCTTGCCGCACTGGCCGCTGCCGCCGCGCTTGCCGCGTGCGCCGCGGTCGGCCCCGACTACCAGCAGCCACCCGAAGCACTCGCAAGCCAGCCCGCGGCCGGCAAGCCTTTCGCCGGCGCCCCCGCCGATGCGCCGCCGCTGCCCGCGCACTGGTGGCGGCTCTACCACG
Organism: uncultured Variovorax sp.; assembly: GCA_946478645.1. Next base: position 6,534 of record CAMLCW010000118.1, on the reverse strand, counting down.
ATCCGCTGCTCGACCGGCTCGTGGCGCAGGCGCTCGCGCACAACACCGACCTGCGGCAGGCCGTGGCCAACCTTGAGCGCGAACGCGCCATCGAGGCGGAAACGGCCGGCGCCAAATACCCCGCCATCGGCGTGAGCGGCGGTCCTTCGTTCGGCCACGCCTCGGGCCTGTCGGTGCTGAAGCCGGGCTACCAGCCGCCGGCCACTTCCAACTACAGCCTGGGCGCCTCGCTGTCTTACCAGGTCGACCTGTTCGGCCAGATCCGCCGCGCCATCGAGGCTTCGGCCGCCAACACGCAGGCCGCCGAGGCCGCGCTCGACCTGGTGCGCGTGAACGTCGCGGCCGGCACCGCGCGCGCCTATGCCGAGGCCTGCGCCACGGGCCTGCGGCTGCAGATCGCCGAGAAATCGGTCGCGCTGCAGCAGGATGCGGTGAACGTCACCGGCCGGCTGCAGCGCGCAGGCCGCGCCGGCGCCCTCGACGCGGGCCGTGCGCGTGCGCAGCTGCAGCAACTGAACGCCGCGCTGCCGCCGCTCCAGGCGCAGCGCCAGGGCGCCCTCTATCGCCTCGCTACGTTGACCGGCGCATTGCCGCAGGACTTTCCGCGCGACGTGGCCGGCTGCACCGTGCCGCCGCGCGTCGCCGGCACCTTGCCGGTGGGCGACGGCGCCGCGCTGCTGCGGCGCCGGCCCGACATCCGCCAGGCCGAACGCGGCCTCGCCGCGGCGACCGCGCGCATCGGCGTGGCCACGGCCGAGCTCCATCCGAAGGTCACGCTCGGGCTCTCGGGCTCGTCGGCAGGCCATGCCGAGGGCTTCGGCCACAAGGACACTTTCGCCTGGAGCCTGGGGCCGCTGATCTCGTGGACGCTGCCCAACACCGGCGCGGCGCAGGCGCGCATCGCGCAGGCCGAAGCCGGCACGCGCGCGGCGCTGGCGCACTTCGACGGCACCGTGCTCACCGCGCTGCGCGAAACCGAGACCGCGCTCACTGCCTACGCGCGCGAACTCGACCGCCACCAGGCGCTGCAGGCCGCGCGCGACGAAAGCGCCAAGGTCGCCGCGCAGGCGCGCCAGCTCTACCAGAACGGCCGCACCGGCTACCTCGAGACGCTCGACGCCGAACGCGCGCTGGCCGCCAGCGACGCTGCGCTCGCGGCCAGCGAGGCGCAACTGTCGGACGACCAGGTGCAACTGTTCATGGCGCTCGGCGGGGGCTGGGAACCCGGGCGTGGCGAGGGCGGCGCGCGCCCGGTCAGCGGGTGAAGCGCCAGCCGCCCCTGGGCTGGCGCGCCAGCTCGTGCCGCCGCACGGCGCGCTCCTCGCCGTCGTCGCCGACATAGACGACCTCGAAGCGCAGCCGCTTCGGCGACACCATCTTCCAGTTCTGCATCCGCTGGACGGTCACGCAGGCCGTCTTGTCGTGGTACTGCATGGCGGCCATCGGTCCGCCCTGGAAGCCGCTGCCGTCGAACAGCCGGCCCGACGCCGCAAAGGGGTTGAGCACGGCGCCGTTGCGCGCGGTGATGCAGCCCTCGGTGCGCAGGAACGATTCGATGGTCGGCGCGGCGCCGCGCACCACGCGGGCCACGGCCGGGCTCGGCGGGCTGGCGGCGATCGCCTCGCGGATGCGTTCGACCTGCGCGTCGGTGATCGGTGCCAGGCCGCTGGGCGACACCACCGGCGGTGGAGGTGTGGGCGGCGCGGGTGGATCGCTCGGCGGCAGCAGCGGGGCCAGCAGCGGCGCCAGGTAGCTGCAGCCCGCCAGCGCCAGCGAAACGGTGCCTGTCAGTGCAGCGCGTCCGGCGGCGAACTTCATCCTTTGTCTCCTTGGCTTGTCCTTCAGAAGCGTTCGTGCGGCGAGAGATAGCGCCACTGGCCCGGCTGCAGCCCCGCAAGCGGCACGCGGCCGATGCGGATGCGCCGCATCGCCACGATGCGCAGGCCGGCCTGGTCGCACAGGTGCGCGATCTGCCCGGGCCGCGGACCCTTCATCGCGAAGCGCAGGCCGGTCTGGTCGGGCGCCTGGCGGCCGATGCTCACGCGCGCGGGCGAGCGCTCGAAGCGCGCGAGCTGCTCGGGCGAGACGGCGCCGGCCACGTCGACCATGACCTCGTGCTCGAGGATGCCGGCGTCCTCCTGCAGCTTGCGTTCGATGCGCCATTCCTGCGTGTAGACCACGAGCCCGCTGGCGCCGCTCTCGAGCGGCGTCATGCAGCGCTGCGCGCGTGCATGCGCGGGCAAAAAACGCAGGCCGGCGCGCTCGGGCTCGTGGTGGTTGGCCGCCACCAGCAATTGGTGCGCGTCGTCGGTCGGCATGCCCGCGGGCTTGTGCAGCAGCAGCGTGACCGGCACCACCGGCTCGGGCCTGGCGCCGGGCTCGATCCCGACCTGCTGGTGCGGCTGCACGCGCGACTGCGGCAGCAGCGCCGGCACGCCGTCGACGCGCACCGCGCCGTTCTCGATCAGCAGTTCGGCCTCGCGGCGCGAGCAGCCCGCGAGCGCGGCCACGCGCTTGGCAAGGCGGATGCCTTCGACTTCTTCGTCGTTGCGAGCGCCGGTCATGGTGCCGCCACCGTGCGTTGGCGGATGCGCGCCACGTGCGCGGCCAGCGAGCGGGCCGCCACCGGCCACAGGCGCTCGGGCACGTCGTCGTAGGCGAGCGGCAGCCAGTCGTCGGGCGTGCCGCCGGGCAGCTGCTGCATCGCCTGCGCGATCTTGGCCTCGCGCTTCAGGCGGTGGGCCTTGAGCTGCGCGATGGCGCGGCGCGCGCTGCCGATCACGTAGCCGTGCGCGGGCAGGATGAAGTCGATGCCGCCGGCCTCGCAGGCCGCGTCGAGCCGGTCGAGCGAATCGAGGTAGGCATTCATGTCGCCGTCGGGCGGATCGACCACCGTGGTGCTGCCGTTGAGGATGTGGTCGCCCGAGAACAGCAGGCCGTCTTCTTCGAGCACCAGGCACAGGTGATTGGCGGCATGGCCCGGCGTGTGGATCGCGCGCAGCGTATGGGTCACGGCCTGGCCCGCGGCCGAGGTGCCCGAGAGCACCAGGCGTTCGCCGTCGGCCAGTTCGCGCTCGGCCACGAAGCGGGCCGAGGCGCGCGCGGTGCCGGCCGACGAGAGGCCGAGGATCGGCGGCTTGCCCGCGCACAGCGCCTGCAGCGGCGCGGCACCGGGTGAATGGTCGGCGTGCGAATGGGTGCAGACGATCATGCGCACGTCGCCCCCCGTGGCTTGCCACAGCCGCTGGATGTGCGCCGCATCGTTCGGGCCCGGGTCGATCACGATGTAGCCCGTGGCGGCATCGCCCACGATGTAGCTGTTGGTGCCGGGCCCGGTCATCGCGCTCGGGTTGCCGGCGGTCAGGCGCTGCACGTTGGCGAGCAGCGGCACCGGGCGCTCGTTCTGCCAGTCGAGCGCGTGCAGCAACTGGCCGTCGGGGCACACCAGCGCGAGTTCGCCGTAGGGCGATTCGTGCTCCATGTAGCGCGTGTCCTGCCCGCCGAGCAGGCCGGCGCGCGGGCAGCTGGTCCACAGCGGCCGCTCGGCGCCGTCTTGCGGCCCGCAGGCCGCGAGCACCGCATCGACGCTGGCGTAGGCCGCGAGCCGCTGCAGCGTGCGCACGGTCGGGAAGATCATGAAGAAGCTGCCGGCGTCATGGCGCGCGAGCGCGTCGGCCGGGCGCACCCAGCAAGGTTCGAACTGCTCGCTCTCGTCGGCCGTGGGCGTCTGGCCCTCCGGCATGCGGGCGACCAGGAACGGCACGTCGAAGCGCCGCGGCAGGTCGCGGTCGGTGACCCAGTGCGCCAGGCTGAACACCTGGTCGCTCGCGAGCACCAGGCCGCGCGCGGCGCACTGCGCGACGAACGAAATCGGCGACGTGGTGCTGCGGTCCATGGCCGCGATGTCCGCGGCGTCGGCGGGCCGGCCGTCGGCATGGCGCGCGAGCAGCACGCCGAGCTCCTCGAAGCCTTCGCGGATGGCCGCGACCGCCTGGGTGAGCTGCAGGTCGGTCTGCGACGGGCGCCGCGACGCGATGCGCCCGGCGGCCGCATCGGCCGGATCGATCTGCCCGCCGGGGAATACATAGGCGCCCGGCGCGAAGCTGGCGGTGGCGGAGCGGCGGGTCATCAGCACTTCGATGCCGGCCTCGGAATCGCGCAGCAGCAGCACGGTGGCGGCAGCGCGCACGGGCGCGGGCTCGCGTGCGGGGTGGAGTTGTTGTGTGGGGCGAACCATGCGGCGATTATGGAGAGATGCCGCGCAGCGCGTGCGGGCTGCATAAGCTCATGCCCCATCCGGCATGAGCCGCGCGCCACAATTCCGTTTTGCACCGCCCGCTTCGAGGAAAGACAGCCATGCTCCATTTTCCCTTCCCGCGCCTGTTGTCGGCCGCCCTGTTCGCCGCCGTATCGGCCCCCGCGCTGGCCCAGGCCCCCGCCGACTGGCCGCAGCAGCCGGTCACGCTGATCATGGGATTTCCGGCCGGTTCGGGCGTCGACGTGGTCGCCCGCGTGATCCAGGAGCCACTGGCCAGACAGCTCGGCAAGCAGGTCGTGATCGACTACAAGTCGGGCGCGGCCGGCAACATCGCGAGCGAGTACGTCGCCCACGCCAAGCCCGACGGCTACACGCTCTCGTTCGGCACCGCGGCCACGCACGGCAGCAATGCCGCGCTCTACAAGAAGCTGCCGTTCGACGTGGAGGCCGACTTCGTGCCGGTGGCGCCGGTGCTCGACGTTTCGAACGTGCTCACCATCAACCCCGACGTGATCAACGTGCGCACGCTGAAGGAGTTCGTCGACCTCGTCAAGGCCAACCCCGGCAAGTACAACTACGCGTCCACCGGCAACGGCGCGGGCACGCACATGGCCTTTGCCGAGTTCAACTCGCGCCTCGGCCTGGACATGGTGCACGTGCCCTACAAGGGCGGGCCCGAGGCCATCACCTCGGTCGTGCGCGGCGAGACCTGCTGCATCATGAACCAGGTGCAGACCGTGCTGCCGCACTACAAGGCCGGCAAGGTGCGCCTGCTGGGTGTGACCACGGCCAAGCCGGTGGCCGCGGTGAAAGAGGTGCCCACCATCGCCTCGAGCGGCCTGGCGGGCACGCGCGGCTTCGACAGCTCGATCTGGTTCGGCATCTTCGCGCCCAAGGGCACCGACGCACGCATCGTCGACAAGCTCAACGCCGCGGTGAAGGCCGTGCTCGAACAGCCCGAGATCCGCGAGCGCTTCGAGGCCCAGGGCAACACGGTGCGCATCGAAACGCCCGCGCAGTTCAAGAAGACGGTGCACGACAACCGCGTGAAGTGGGCCGAGGTGGCCAAGGCGGCCAACATCAGCATCGATTGAGGCGGGGCTCGGCGTCCATGCGGCTCTGGCGCGCGGGCAGCGTCATCGCGATGACGCCGGCCAGGGTGCAGGCCAGCCCGAGCCATGCCGTGGGCGCCAGCCGCTCGCCCAGGAAAACGACGCCGATCGCCACCCCGACCGGCACCCGGAGATAGGCCTGCGCGGCCGTGGCCATCGGCCCCAGCGTGCGAATGAGCCGGAAGTAGATCGTGAAGGCCGCGGCCGTCGACAGCACCGCCAGCGCGAGCATCGCGAGCACCGACGCGCTCGAAGGCGCGAGCGTCCAGGGGCGATCGATCGCCAGGCTCGCGGGCACCAGCATCACCGAGCCGCACAGCAGCGAGCCCGCCGCGGGCACCATGGGATCGAGGCCCTTGAACACCCGGCCGAACATCGCCGCGCCGCCGTAGCAGATGGCGGCCACCACCAGCGCGACTTGCGCGAGCAGCGCGCGCCCGATACCGCCCAGTGCCTCCGCACCCACGATCAGGCAGATGCCCGCGAGCCCTGCGGCCACGCCCCACAGCCTGCGCAGCGTGGGCTTTTCGGCGCCGCGCAGGCCAAGGCCCAGCAGAAAGATGAAGATCGGCGAGGTCGAGCTCAGGATGGTCGCGAGCCCCGCGTCGACGCTGCGCTCGGCCCAGGCGATGAGCGTGAAGGGCAGCACGCTGTTCAGCACGGCCTGCAGCATGAAGCGGCGCCAGGTGGCGGCGTCGCGCGGCAGCCGCACCCCGCGCAGTCGCAGCACCGCAAGCAGCAGCAGCCCCGCCACCAGCGTGCGCGCAGCGATCAGCGTGATGGGCGGGATCGTGGCGACGCCCACTTTGATGAAGGTGTACGAAGCGCCCCAGAGCAGGGCCAGCAGTGCAAGGAGCGCCCATTCAATGGGCATGGCGGTGGATGTTTTCTGCATGGCACCGATGGTCGCCAGCCGGCAGGGCGTACGCTTCGCTCCAGCCCGAAGCGTGCCGGGCCGCAGGCCACGGTGGCGCGCGGGTATCCTCGAATTCCCGCCGTTGCCGTGAAAGAACCGATCGCCATGCCCTCGCTCCTGCTGCGCCGCGTGCGCCCCGTCGGCCTTGCGTCCGACGTTCCGGTCGATGTGCTGGTGCAGGACGGCCGCATCGCGGCGGTCGGCCCTTCGCTCGCCGCGCCGGCCGGCACGCCGGTCGAGGACGGCGG
>CAMLCW010000117.1 GCA_946478645.1 uncultured Variovorax sp. | reverse complement strand
CAAGATGGTGAACATCGGCCTGGCCTATTCGTTCAACGTGGGCATGCTGCGCAATGCCGTGGTCGGCATGACCGACAACACGCTGGTCGGCAAGACGAAAACGACCAAGGTCGGCGATCAATACACGCTCTCGGTGGGCGGCGACAAGGGCAGCCACATCCAGATGGACGGAACCTCGATCTCGCTGCGCGTGGGCGCGTCGGTGGTGCAGCTGAAGGCCGACGGGTCCATTGCAGTGACGGGCAAGAAGATCAACATCACGGCGCAGGGCGACGACGTGACGCTCAATGGCGAGCACATCTGGCTCAATCCGAAGGGCGGCCAGGCTGCCCTGCAGCCCACCGAAGTGCCGCGCGCGCCCGCGCCCGAGCCGCCCGACAGCCCCCTCGCGAGCCTGGGTGCGCTGATGGGTGGAACACCGAACGCCCTGCCCGGCCAAGTCTCGCAATTGGTGTCGATCGCCGGGCAGGTGGCCGGCGGGGGCGGCGGCGGCCTGGCGGCGCAGGTGCTGGGCGCGGCATCTGCCGCGGCGGCCTCGGACGTGCTGGGCCGGCCCGCCGCTGGCGACACCGGCATCGGCAGCCTCCTGGCGAAGACCACGCGCCAATGACCGCACCCGCCGTGCCAGCGCCGCGATTGCAGCAGGTGCGCAACCTCACGCCTTTCAGGCATTTTCAATACGACAAGATGGGCCCCGGCAGGCGCTTCAGCGACGTGGTGATCGTCTGTGCGAGCTTCGTGCTGGCCCCCGGGCGGCTCGAACCTGCGCCAGTGCACCGCGGCCCGGTCTTCGCCGACGTGGCCTGGGACGCTGCCCACCCTGCCCTTTCGAGCCTGCGCGCAGCCACCGACCTCGTGCTGGAGAAGCCCGAAGCCGACGTGTTCATCACCGGCAGCGCCAGGGCGCGCCATTGGACGCCGCAGCGCGAATGGCACGCGAGCCTCGAGGTCTCGCGCGGCGACGTCCGGCTCGTGCAGAAAACGCTGCGCCTGACGGGGCCGCGCGGGTGGCACTGGCATGACGATCCGGCGCAGTGCACGCCGGCCGACCCCGAACCCACGCTCGAAGTGCCGCTGCGCTGGGAACTTGCCTTCGGGGGCTGCTGGCACGACGAAGGCGATGCGCCGGGCTCGCCGCCGCGGATGAACGCTGCCAATCCCTCGGGCCTCGGCTGCTTCGGAACGGCAGGCGGCGATGCCGCTTCACCCGCGCCTCGGATCGAAGCCGCGGACGCACCGGTCGTTCATGCCAACCAGGAAGGGCTGGTGCCCGCGGGTTTCGGCCCGGTCGCACGCCACTGGATGCCGCGCGTGCAGCTTGCCGGCACCTACGACGACGCCTGGCTGCAGCGCAATGCACAGGCGCCCTTCATGGACTACGCCGACGACTTCGATCCGCGCTTCTTCCAGTACGCACCGATCGACCAGCGCATTGCCGGCGGGCTCGCGGGCAATGAGCGGCTGCGCCTGACCGGCTTCTTCGCGTCGGCCGATGCGATCGAGATGACACTGCCCCATTGGCGCATCGGCGCACTCTGGCGCAGCGGCGGCGGCACGCAAGGCAGCGAAGCGATGATGCTCGATACCGCGCACCTCGACCTCGACGACATGCTCGTCCACCTGACCTGGCGGCTCAGCCTCGCGCAGGCCCGTGACATCGTGGCGGTCGACCTGCATCTCGAACCCATGAACGACGCCGGCAGCGGCCCGGGCGATCCGTTTCACGACGCAAGGGAGTACGCATGAGTTCGGAGCGCCACGTCGCCGATGCCGAAGCACGCTTCATGGTCGTCAACGTGACGCCCGACTTCTGCGTCGTCGGCGACCGGGTCGTTCCGTTCGACATCGTCTCGATCCTGCCGCCCGAGAAGGCGGCGTACGCGGAAACCGTGTTCGCGCGCGGCGAGAAGGTGTTGATGATCGAGAGCGTGGTCCGGGGCGTGGCAGGCAACGCCGGCAGCGGCGTGCGCTCGGGCGTGTCCCTCGGGTCGGGCAACGTCAAGGTGGTCTCCGGCTCCCAGACCGTGTTCGTCGAAAGCCGCGCCGTCGCGCGCCACGGCGATCTCTGCGAAATGAACGGGGCAGCCGGATGAGCGCCGCGCCGGGCCGCCCCAAGCAAGCTCGCTCCCGCTCGGCGGGAAGGCGCGCAGCGCCAAGGGTGCACCAGTGAGCGCCGCGCCCGACAGCAAGGACACGCTGGCCCAGGCGGTGCAGACGACGCCGTTCAACGGCAACGGCACCATCGGGCGGCTGCTGACCGTGCAGGTACCGAGCGGCCCGATGCTGCGCCGCCGCGCCGGCATCTGCGGCGAGCGCTACGAACGCGCGAAGGCAGACTTCGAGAGCAAGCCCTTCTATGTGCGCTGGACCTCGGGCCTCGACCGGCCGGTCGGGGTGGAGCCTACCGACGAACTGATGTACGCCAGGCAGTTCCAGGAGGAATGCGAGCGCTGGCCCGACGAGATTCCGCAATCGGTGATCGACGACAAGCGCCAGCGGCTCAACGACCACCTGACCGGCAGATCGCCGCTGCCGCCCGAGCAATCGCTCAAGCTGCGGCGCGACCTCGACTTTCTCGACGATGTCTACAACCCCGGGCCTCGTGTTTCGGGCAGCCTCTCGAATGCCGAGCAGGCCTGGCTGGACGAACGCAACCTGCGCTTCGGCAACACGATGGCCATCAGCTTCCTCGGACCGGTGTTCGGCGGCCCGGGCGCGGCGACGCGCGTGCTCGGCGGCAGCGAACAGCAGGTGGCCGCGGCCAACGAGTTCGGTGCCGGGCTGCTCGACGCCGCGACGATCCATACCGGGTTCGGTGGGCGGCGCGCCACCCAGCCCATGGCGCGCCCGGGCGAGACGGCACGCGGCGCACCGCTGGAGCCGGTGAGCAGGCCGGGCCCTCGTCCATCCCCGCGTATCGAGGTGGGGCGCGACGGCACCGTGGTCGTCCGGCCGCTGCCGCCGGGGATGAAGGCCACCGACAACAAGTCGATCCGCGAGTGGTACAACAAGCACACCTCCCCCGAAAGGATGAAGGAGCTCGATGAACAATGGAAGGCGGAAGGCAAGACGCCCCAGGAACGCGCCGAGCTGGCCTTCAACGAGCGGCACAACGCGCGGATGACCGCGCGCTCCTACATGCAGGACGCGGCCGAGGTCGAGGGCCTGCGCCAGAGAGACCTGCAGAAGTACGGCTCGCCGGACGGGCCGACATTCCAGCAGGAAGTGCAGAAGTACCAGGCGCGTGGCCTGCAAGGCGACGAGGTCTACCAGTCGATCATCGACGGTGCGTCAAGGACCAGCGCGGAATACAACAGCAAGTTCGGAATCACGAAATGACTTCACCCCATCTTGAAACGCCGCTGTCATGGTCGAAGACCGGCGATGCGGAATTTCCCTACGAAGCGATCGATGCGGACGGACAGAAGCTCGTCGTCCGCATGAACGATTTTCCCGAGGAACCCATGTACACGCTGTTGCGCGGCGCGGTTCCGCTCGAGAGCTTCGACGACTGGCCGGAGGCCTGGCGCATCGAAGCCTGAGACCCCCTCAGGCCGCAGCCACCCCGCTCGGCGCCGCGCCCGCAATCTGCCGCAGCGCGCGCTCGAACACCTCGACCGGCTGGCCGCCCGAGATCAGGTGGTGGTCGTTGATGATGATCGCGGGCACAGAGCTGATGCCCGCCTCGGTGTACATGCGCTCGCGCTCGCGGGTCTCGCGCGCGAATTCGCCGCTCGAAAGGATCTCGCGCGCGCGTGCCGGATCGAGCCCCGCATCGCCGGCCAGGCGAACCAGCGTCTCGGGGTCCGAGGTGTTCTCGCGCTCGGTGAAGAAGGCCTTCAGCAGCCGCTTCTTGAGCGCGAGCTGCCTGTCCGCACCTTCGAGCCCCGCCCAGTGCAGCAGGCGATGCGCGTCGAAGGTGTTGTAGACGCGCGGGCGGCCTTCAGGATGGAACTCGAACCCCACCTCGGCGCCGCGCGCGCGGATGGCCTCGCGCGTCTGGGCCTGCTGCTCGCGCGTGGCGCCGTACTTCTGGTTCAGGTGCTCGAAGGTGTCCTGCCCTTCGGGCGGCATCTGCGGATTGAGCTCGAAGGGCTGGAAGTGCAGCTCGGCCGTGACGCCGGGCGCCACGCGCGCGAGCGCCGCCTCGAGCGAACCCAGGCCCACGGCGCACCAGGGGCAGGCCACGTCGGAGACGAAATCGATCTTGAGATGGGAAGAAGAAGTCATGCCGGCATTCTTCCCCACGCCGGCGGCCTTGGTGCGCACAGGGGCTTCAGGCCGCGGCCCGCGCGAGACGCGAGTCCGCCAGCGTCTGCGCGCGCAGCCGGTCGTACTCGGCCTTGTCCACCGGCACCGCATCGGGCTTGCCGAGGTCGTTCATCTGCACGCGGTAGGTCTCGCGTGCGCTCATGGCGGCCAGCGCGGCGAGCACGGTGATCGCGAAGGTGATCGCGCCCACGGTGAGCCAGATGTTGGTCGCGCCGGGCGGCGCAACGGCAGCGAAAAGTGCGGGCAGCAAGGCGGTGACGGTGGTGCCCAGGTTCTGCGAGATCGCCATGGCCGACACGCGGCTGCGGGTGCGGAACAGCTCCGGATAGAAGCTCGGGAAGGTGGCGTTGTAGCCCTGGTAGACCACGCCCCACATCAGCAGCGACATGCACACGGCGAGCGGCACGTTCCGGATGCTGATCGCGTACAGGTACCCGAACGAGAGCAGGCCCGAAGCGAGCGCGCCGAAGATGATCGGCGGCTTGCGGCCGATGCGGTCGGACAGGTTGCCCACGAACGGGATCACCACCACGGCCACGATGTTGCCGAGCACCGGAATCCACAGGTACACGTCTTTCTCGAAGCCGATGCCGTAGGCGGCCTGCACCGCGTAGGCGCCGCCGAACACGGTGGCCACCACCGGAATCACGTTCATCAGCGCCATGCAGATCACGCGCAGCATGTCGCGCCAGCTGTCGGTCACGGCCTGCACGATCGGCGCCTTGGGCACTTCGCCTTTCATGTCGACCTCGGCGAAGGCCGGCGTCTCGTCGACCTCGCGGCGGATGATGTAGCCCGCGACGATCACCAGGAAGCTCAGCAGGAACGGAATGCGCCAGCCCCACGAATTGAAGGCCTCTTCGGGCATGTAGTGCGCGAGCGGCAGGAACACGGCCGCGGCCATGATCTGGCCGGCCTGCACGCCCTGCAGCGTGAAGCTCGCGAAGAAGCCGCGCCGGCCGAACGGCGCATGCTCCAGGATCATCGAGCTGGCGCCCGAGATCTCGCCGGCCACGGCAAAGCCCTGGATCAACCGCATCAGCACCAGCAGCGCCGGCGCGAGCAGGCCGACCTGGTCGTAGGTCGGCAGCAGGCCCACGGCCACGGTCGAGAAGCCCATGAGGAACATGCACAGCACCAGCACCTGCTTGCGCCCGTGCGTGTCGCCCCAGTGGCCGAGCACGAAGGCGCCGATGGGCCGGGCGATGTAGCCGACGCCATAGGTCGCAAGCGACGCGATGATCGCGGTCTTGGGGTCGCCCTTCGGGAAGAAGATCTGCGGAAAGATCAGCGCCGCCGCGGTGGCGTAGATGAAGAAGTCGTAGTACTCCAGCGCCGAGCCGATCCAGCCGCTGGCTGCGGCCTTCTTCGACTGGTGCCGGCCCTTGGGCTCATGGGCCATGGTATTTGCCATGCTTGATGTCTCCGGTTGAAAAATGGAAAAAGGCCGTCAGTCCTGCGCCTGCGAAGCCATGCGTGCGGGCGCGTTGAGCGCGCCGTAGGCGTCGTAGGCTTCGATGCGCTGCGCGAGTTCGAAGAAGAGCCCGCCTTCGAGGCTCTCGGTGTAGATGTGCAGGTAGTCGCCGGCCGGCGAGCGGTCGAACATCACGCCCGCGGCACGCAGCCGCGCGAGCAGCGCGGGCTCCAGGTCGATGCGCGTCGCGAGGTCGTCGTAGTAGTTGTCCGAAATCGGCACGAAGCGCGTGCCGCGCTCGCGCAGCCGCGCCACGCTCTCGAAGATGTCGGTGCAGGCCAGCGCGATGTGATGCACCGCGCCGCCGCCGGTCACGCTCAGCGTGCGCGCCGTGCGGGTGCGCTGGCTCAGCGAGACGTTGAGCACCAGCCGCACGCTGCGCTCGGCATTGGCGACGCCGCGGCTGCGGATGAGCCCGAACGGGTCGGCAAGCTCGAGGCTCTCGCCGGGCGCCAGGCCCAGCACGGCGCGCGTGAACAGCACCCAGGTGTCGAGCTGGTCGAGCGCCAGGCCGAGTGCGGCATGGTCGATCCGGACCAGGCCGGCGCCGCGCACGTCGGCGTCCTCGTCGAGGATGAAGTCCGCCTCGTAGAGCCCGTCGGCGCCGAGCGACTCGGCCACGAAGTGGACCAGGTTGCCGCCGGGCGCGACGATCGCCGGCACGCGCAGTTCGCCCGGGCCCACGGGGCTGTCATGGCGCTGCGAGCACATCGCGGTGGCACGTTCGACGGCCGCCTGCGGATCGGTGCAGCGAATGCCGAGCGCACACACCGAGGTGCCATGCGCCTCGAAGCGGCTGCGCGCGAACGACGCCGGCTCGGCATTGACCAGCAGGTTGATCTCGCCCTGGCGGTACAGCGCCACCGCCTTCGAGCGATGGCGGCCGATGCGGCGGAAGCCGAGCTGTTCGAGCTGCGCCTGGAGCACCGGCGCGGCCTTCTCGTCGGTAGCGAATTCGATGAAGGTGAAACCCGAGAGCGCGGGTGCCGGCGGCGGGCTGAAGAGCGCCACGGCGGGTGCCGGGCCCGTTGCGGTCGCATCCGCCGCAAGCCGCTGCCGCGCTTCGCTCTCGAGATAGAGCAGCGAGCGCATCGCGTCCACCGCCGTGCGGCGGTTCGGCGTCTCGCGGAACAGGTCGTTGAAGATCTCGAGCGACAGCGGCCCGGCATAGCCCGCGCGCAGCACCTGCTCGAAGAAGCCGATCACGTCGAGTTCCCCCTGCCCCGGGAACGCGCGGTGGTGGCGCGCCCACTGCAGCACGTCCATAGCCAGCAGCGGCGCGTCGGCCATCTGCAAAAAGAAGATCCGGTCGCCCGGGATGTCGGCGATGCCCGTGGCATCGTCCTTGAGCGACAGCGTATGGAAGCTGTCGAGGATCAGGCCCAGGTTCGGATGCGCGGCCTGCCGCACGATGTTCCAGGCCTGGGCATAACGCGAGGTGAAGCGGCCCCAGGCCAGCGCCTCGAAGCCCACGCGCAGCCCGCGCCGGGCCGCGCGCTCGGCCAGTTCGTGCAGTTGCGCAGCGGCCAGCGCGGGGTCGTCGACCGCGAGCGGCGAGGTGTTGGAGCAGCACAGCATGAGCGGCGCGCCCATCGCCTGCATCAGGTCGAACTTGCGCTCGGCGCGCTCCAGGCTGCGCCGGAACTGCGCCTCGGGCATGGCCTCGAAGTCGCGGAACGGCTGGTACAGGTCGATCGACAGGCCCAGGTCCGCAGTGATGCTGCGAAGCTCGGCGGCCGAGCCTTTGAAGTTGACGAAGTCGCTCTCGAACAGCTCGATGCCGTCGAACCCGGCGGCCGCGACCGCTTCGAGCTTCTGGCGCAGCGTGCCGCTGAGGGAGACGGTGGCGATGGAGCGGTGCATGGGTTCAAAAGGGTTGGGCGTGCAGGCCGCCATCGACGCGGACGGCCGTGCCGGTCGTGCACGGGCTGTGGGCGGCAGCCATGTTGCAAACGGGCCGGTGTCCGCAAGAAGGCCCTTGTCGCTCTTGTGAATTCATGAGGCGACTTTAGAAAGGCTGCGCCAGGGTCACAACGGCTACCGCGCGGCGATGTTCGATAATCGATCGCCTTCATGCGTTATTCGCACGAAATAAGGGGTTACACCTAGACTCAGCCTGGGCTACAGCGGACATTGCGCAGGGTCGATCCATCGAGCATCTCCGGTCGAGCGCTGCGTTCGCCGCACCACGCCTATCATCACCACGAGTTTCGACAAGAGAGGATCCTGATGCGACCGTCCGTTGTGTTGGACATGAAGCGAAGCGCAGTGCGCGAGGCGCCAAGCCGTTTCCGTGCGGCGAACCTGCGCGTCTTCGGCTCGGTGCTGCACGGCACGGATCGGGACGGCAGTGATATCGATCTTCTGGTCGATGCGCTGCCAGGCGCCACGCTCTTCGATCTGGGCGGCCTGCAATACGAGTTGGAAACGTTGCTCGGCGTCCACGTCGACCTGCTCACTCCCGGGGATTTGCCGGCGAAGGTGCGGGCCAAGGTGCTCGCCGAGGCTCGGCCGGTATGAACGGCAAACGCCTGTCCGACTACCTCGACCACCTTCGGCAGGCCGCGACCGAAGCGCGCAGCTTTGTAGACGGCCTGGAGAAAGACGATTTCCTTCATGACAGGCGGACCCAGCAGGCTGTGGTCATGAACCTCATCATCCTCGGCGAGGCTGCCACGAAAGTGATGGACGACCACACCGAGTTCGCCAACGCCCATCCGCAAGTACCCTGGCGCAACATGCGGGGTATGCGCAACCGCATTGCGCACGGATACTTCGATATCAACTTCGACCTGGTATGGGACACGGTGCAAACGGCACTGCCAGAACTGCTCAAGCAGCTGCCCGCCGCCCGCCGCGATGCCGAAGACGAAGAGGCCTGACGGGCCACCCTGCTCCTTCAGAGGCTGCGCCAGTAATCGATCAGCAACTGGCTGAACTCGACCGGGCGCTCGACCGCGCTCAGGTGCGCGGCATCGATGGTGGCGAGCCGTGCCCCCGGGATCGCCGCGACCATGGCTTCGGACATCGCGAGCGGCGTGGCCTCGTCCTGCACGCCGGCGATCACGAGCGTGGGCACGGCGATGCGGCGGTTGCTGTCGCGGAAATCGATCGCGGCCACGGCGTTGCAGCTTTCGATGTAGCCCTGCGCGTCGGTGCGCACCAGCGTGTCGTGCAGCGCCTGCGACGCGGCCTTGCCTTCGAACGTGGCGCCATAGCCCGGCGTGACCCAGCGCGACACGGCGCCCGGCGCGATCGCGGCAATCCCCTTGGCGGCCACGGTCTCGACGCGCGCACGCCACGGGCTCTGGTCGGGATAGTGGGCCGCCGAATTGGCGATGACGATGCTGCGCAGCAGCTCGGGGTGGCGCACCGCGAGCGCCTGCGCCGTCATGCCGCCCATCGAGAGCCCGACGAAATGCACCGGCTCGCCGCCGGTCTCGCGCTGGATCAGCTCGGCCGCGTCCTGCGCCAGCGTCTCGATGCCGAGCGCGCCCGGCACCACCTCGGAGCCGCCGTGGTTGCGGTGGTCGTAGCGGATCACGGTATGGCCGCGCGCAAGCTGCTCGGCCACGCCGTCCCACATGTGGAGGTCGCAGCCGAGCGCGTGGCTCAGCACGACGAAGGGGCCGCTGCCTTCGCGGCGCACGTTCAGACGGGTCATGGTGTTTCCTTTCGGATCGAAGGTTGTTGTGGAAGGCGCGGCAGCCAGGCGAATGCAATGGCCAGCAGCGTGCCGGCCGCGAGCAGCATCGGCACCACCATCGGCCAGGCCCCATGCGAGAAACCGGTGTCGACGAACTGCGCCGCGATCTGCCCGGCGCCGAAAGCCACCATCATCATGCCGAAACCCGACCACGACACCGCGCGGCCCGCGAGATGCGGCAGGTCGCCCACGGCGCCGGCCTGGCCGCAGGGCTGGTGGATGCCGTGACCCATGCAATACACCGCATGCCCCGCGAGCAGCGGCACCGCGCTGTGCGGCGCGAGCCAGCAGCCCAGCGCCTGGATCGCGGCGCCGGCCATGCTCAGCACGGCCCCGAGCTGCACGGCGCGCACCGGACCGATCCGGTGCAGCAGGCGCCGGCACAGCGTGGTGCTGAAGATGTAGACCAGCGAGCCGCCCGCGGGGATCCAGCCGTACGCCGCGGGCGACCAGCCTAGGTAGCCGATGTAGACCATCGGCGACAACAGCAGAAAGCAGAACAGCCCACCGTAGGTGGCCGCGGCCAGCGAAGCCCAGGCGCGAAAGCTGCGGCTCGCGAACACGGCGCGTGTGCTGCCGCGCGGTGCCGAGGCGGCACCAGCGAAGGCCGGCCGCGTCTCGCCGAACGAACGCCAGCACAGCAGAAACAGCACCAGCGCATAGAGCGCCATCAGCCCCATCACCCAGCGCCAGCCCGCGCCCTGCACCAGCCAGGCGCCGACCAGCGGCGCGAGCAGCGCCACCACGCCCAGGCCCGTGAGCCCGCGCGCCATGACGTGCGGGCCTTCGTGCGCGGGGTAGAGATCGCGCACCGCGGCGCGCGCGCACACCAGGATCGCCGCCATCGAGAGGCCCTGCAGCGTGCGGCATGCCGCGAGCACCGCCACGCTGCCGGCAAAGGCGCCGCCGAGCGCAGCGGCCACGTAGAGCCCGAGGCCCGCAAGCAGCACCGGCCGGCGCCCGAAGCGGTCGACCAGCGGACCGCAGAACAGCTGCGCCAGGCCGAAGGCCAGCACGAACAGCGTGAGGCTGGTGCTGGCCGAGCCGAGCTCGCTGGCGATCGCCGGCAGCGCGGGCAGGTAGCTGTCGGTGGCCACGGGCTGCGCCGCGAGCAGCAGCGGCAGCAGCAAGGCGAACCCGGGCTCGAAGCGGCCAGCGCCCCGCGCGCGCGGTCCGACGGCCTTCACTTCGCCGCCGCTGGCGGCAGCAGGCCCTTCTCGCGCAGGATGCCGGTGGCGATGCCGAACGCATGGTTGGCCACCGGCACGCCGCAGTAGATGGCGGCCATCATGATGACCTCCTTGATGTCGTCGGGCGTGAGGCGCGAATCTTCCGGGCCGTCGAGCGCGGCGCGCACGTGCATGGCGAATTCTTCATACGCATGGATGCCGAGCATCATCGACAGCACCATGAAGCGGCGGGTCTTGTCGCCGAGCGCGGGCCGGCCCCAGATGTCGTTCCACGCATGGCGCGTGATGAGTTCCTGGAACTCGGCGTTGAATTCGTTGCGATTGGCGAGCGAGCGGTCGACCCAGGCATCGCCGAGCACGCGGCGGCGGTTGACGAGGCCGGCTTCGTAGTCGCCGTGTTCGGAAGCGGTCATGCGGAGAGTTCCTTGTCTGAAATGCCTGAGAGACGGGCCCGAAGCGCGCTGGCCTCGGCACGCGCGGTCTGGCCGGCGTGCACGGCGAGCGCGGGATCGAACCATTCGTCGGCGGCGCTGCGCGGCAGCTCGGCGCGCAGGCGGTCGATGTTGGCGCGCATGCGCGCGGCGTCGACCTGCAGGCCCGGCAGCGCGCCGGCCATGGCCCGCACGCTGCCGTGCGCCGACATCAACAGCTGCGGCCATTCGGCCAGTTCGGCCTGCCAGGCGCCGAGCGCACGCTCGTGCTGCTGCGGCATCGCGCCCAGCAGCGCGGCCACGCGCTGCGGCGCGCGGTGCGCGGCGGCAATGGCCACCATCGAAGCCACCGGATTGCGCTTGTGCGGCATGGCCGACGAGCCGCCGCGGCCGGGCTCGCTCGGCTCGGTGACCTCGCCGACCTCGTACTGGCCGAGCAGCGCGATGTCGACCGCGATCTTGCCGAGGCTGCCGGTGACGAGGCCGAGCTCGCAGCCCAGCGCCACCCATTCGTCGCGCTGCGTGTGCCAGGTTGCACCGGGGTCGCCGAGGCCGAGCTCGCGCGCCATGCGCGCACGCACCGCCGCGCCCTGCCCCTTCATCTGCGCCAGCGTGCCGACCGCGCCGCCGAGCTGCAGCTGCAGCGCGTGCTTCGCGGCCGCGCGCAGGCGGATGCGACTGCGCACCAGCGGCGCCGCCCAGCCCGCGCACCTGAAGCCGAAGCTCGTGACCGAGGCCGGCTGCATCAGCGTGCGCGCGAGCATCGGCGTTTCGGCGTGCCGCTCGGCCAGGCCGAGCAGCGCGTCGGCCGCCTTGGCCAGGTCGGCCTCGACCAGCGCCACGGCCTCGCGCGTGACCAGCGCCATCGCGCTGTCGATCACGTCCTGGCTGGTGCTGCCGAAATGCACGAACGGCGCGGCATCGGCATTGAACAGCCCGACCGCTTCGCGCAGCGCCTTGACCAGCGGGATCGCCACGCTGCCCGCGCGGCCGCTCTCGCGCACGATCTTGGCAACATCGAACAGCTCGACCTTGCAGCTGCCGACGATGGAGTGCGCCGCGCTGTCGGGGATCAGCCCTTCGGCGGCCTGGGCGCGCGCGAGCGCGGCCTCGAAGCGCAGCATCGCGTCGACGAAGGCGCGGTCGCTGAACGCGCCGAGCGTCTCGGATGTGGAAAGAAAACCTTCGAAGATGCTCATTGCTGGGAACCAGGAGTGGGGTCGAATGCGGGATCGGACTTCCGGACGCAGAGGACGCGAAGGTTTCGCAGAGGACGCGAAAGAACAGCCAAAAATTGAATTGGATTCTTTTGCGCTCTTCGCGAAACCTTCGCGTCCTCTGCGTCCGGTTGTCCGTATTTCATTTCAGTAGGCCAGTTGCGCCACGGCGCGCAGTTCGTCCGGCGACGCGGTGCCGAAGCCGAAGAACTCGAGGTAGGCCGGGATCATCTCGAACAGCATGTCGGTGCCGACCTGCACCGCGCAGCCCTTGGCCTTCGCGGCCTGCAGCAGCGGCGTGTATTCGGTTTTCATCACGACCTCGCCGACGAAGCTGTCGGGTGCGATGCGTTCGACGTCGAAGGGCAAGGGGTCGCCCTCGTTCATGCCGAGCGGCGTGGCATTGACGATCACGTCGAAGCCCGCGGGGTCCTTCGCGCCGGTCGCCACCTTCATCTGCGGGTAGTGCGCGCGCAGCCGGGCGGCGAGCGCCTGGGCCGCCGCATCGTTCATGTCGAACAGCATCAGCTCGGCCGCGCCGGCCGCGGCGATCGATGCCGCAATGGCAGAGCCCACGCCGCCCGCGCCCGACACCAGCACGCGCGTGCCCTCGAAGCGCCGGCCCTTGCGCTCGACGCCGCGCACGAAGCCGGTGCCGTCGAACTGGTCGCCGAGCAGGCTGCCGTCGGGCCGCTTCAGGATCGCGTTGCAGGCGCCGGCCACGCGCGCCGTGGGCGTGGCCTCGTCGACCAGGCCCATGGTC
>CAMLCW010000116.1 GCA_946478645.1 uncultured Variovorax sp. | reverse complement strand
GATAGATCTCGTAGACGTTGCGCAGCTGCCAGTCGACCAGCCGCGCGGCGAGCGCGTCGCCCTCGCCGCACTGGATGCCGGTTTCCTCGGCCACCTCGCGCGCTGCGGTGAGCGCGAGCGGCTCGTCGGCCACGTCCTTGCTGCCGGTCACCGATTGCCAGAAATCGCGGGTGTCGGCGCGGCGGATCAGCAGCACCTCGAGCGCCGGCGTATGGATGACGACCAGCACCGACTCCGGAATCTTCCAGGGCCGGGCGGGCGTCATCATGGGCGCGTCAGGCGGCAGGCTGCTGCACGTTGCGCAGTCGGATGTGCAGCTCGCGCAGCTGCTTTTCATCCACCGGGCTCGGCGCCTGCGTGAGCAGGTCTTGCGCGCGCTGCGTCTTGGGGAAGGCGATCACGTCGCGGATCGATTCGGCGCCGGTCATGAGCATGACGAGGCGGTCGAGGCCGATCGCGATGCCGCCGTGCGGCGGTGCGCCGTACTGCAGCGCATCGAGCAGGAAGCCGAACTTGGCCTGCGCGTCCTCGGCGTTGATCTTGAGCGCGCGGAACACCTTGCTCTGCACTTCCTCGCGGTGGATACGCACCGAGCCGCCACCCATCTCGATGCCGTTGAGCACCATGTCGTAGGCCTTGGCGATGCACTTCTCGGGCGCGGTGTCCATGAGGTCTTCATGGCCGTCCTTGGGTGCCGTGAACGGATGGTGCACGGCGCTCCAGCGCTGGCCTTCCTCGTCGAACTCGAACATCGGGAAGTCGACCACCCACAGCGGCGCCCAACGGTCGTCGAACAGACCCGCCTTCTTGCCGAAGGCGCTGTGGCCGATCTTCACGCGCAACGCCCCCATGGCGTCGTTGACGACCTTTTCCTTGTCGGCACCGAAGAACAGGATGTCGCCATTGACGGCACCGGTGCGCGCGATGATCTCGGCCAGCGCCGCATCGTCGAGGTTCTTGACGATCGGGCTCTGCAGGCCGTCGCGGCCCGCGGCGGCGTCGTTGACCTTGATGTAGGCCAGCCCCTTGGCGCCGTAGATCTTGACGAACTCCTGGTAGGCGTCGATCTCGCCGCGCGAAAGGCCGCCCTCGGCACCGCCGCCCGGCACCTTGAGCGCGACCACGCGGCCGCCCTTCATGGTGGCGGCGTTCGAGAACACCTTGAACTCGACGCGCTTCATGATCTCGGTGAGCTCGGTGAACTCGAGCTTCACGCGCAGGTCGGGCTTGTCGGAGCCGTACTTGAACATCGCGTCGGCGTAGCTCATGGTCGGGAACACCGGCAGGTCGATGCCCGCGGCGTTGCGGAACACGTTGCGGATCATGCCCTCGAACATCTCGCGGATCTCTTCCTCGGCGAGGAACGAGGTCTCGATGTCGATCTGCGTGAATTCGGGCTGGCGGTCGGCGCGCAGGTCCTCGTCGCGGAAGCACTTCACGATCTGGTAGTAGCGGTCGTAGCCAGCCACCATCAGCAGCTGCTTGAACAGCTGCGGCGACTGCGGCAGCGCGAAGAAGCTGCCGTCGTGCACGCGGCTCGGCACGAGGTAGTCGCGCGCGCCTTCGGGCGTGGACTTGCCGAGCATCGGCGTCTCGATGTCGATGAAGCCGTTGGCGTCGAGGAACTTGCGCGTCTCCATCGTCACCTTGTAGCGCAGCATCAGGTTGCGCTGCATCGCCGGGCGGCGCAGGTCGAGCACGCGGTGCGTGAGGCGCGTGGTTTCCGACAAGTTGTCGTCGTCGAGCAGGAACGGCGGCGTGACCGACGGGTTGAGCACCTTGAGCTCGTGCGCCAGCACTTCGATCTTGCCGCTCTTGAGCTGGTCGTTGGTCGTGCCTTCGGGGCGGGCGCGCACGAGGCCGGTGATCTGCACGCAGAACTCGTTGCGCAGGTTCTCGGCCACGGCGAAGGTGGCGGCGCGGTCGGGGTCGCACACCACCTGCACATAGCCTTCGCGGTCGCGCACGTCGATGAAGATCACGCCGCCGTGGTCGCGCCGGCGGTTGACCCAGCCGCACAGGGTGACGGTTTGGCCCATCAGGGCTTCGGTCACAAGACCGCAATAGTGAGTACGCATGGCCATGGTTGGATTCCGGCGCCGCAAGGGCGCGTTGGTATTACTTGATCGCGATGGACGAAGGGCCGCCGGGGACCACCACGCCCATCGAGACGATGTACTTGAGCGCTTCGTCCACGCTCATTCGGAGTTCGATGCAGTCGCTGCGCTTGAGCATCACGAAATAGCCGCCCGTGGGATTGGGCGTGGTCGGCACGTAGACGCCCAGGTAGTCGCCGCCGCCCAGGTGCCCGACCACCTCGGGGCCGGGCGTGCCGGTCACGAAGGCGATGGTCCAGACGCCCTCGCGCGGCCACTGCACCAGCACCGCGGTGCGGAAGGCGTTGCCGTTCTCGGAGAACAGCGTGTCCGACACCTGCTTGACGCTGGAGTAGATCGAGCGCACCACCGGGATGCGCCGCACCACGGCGTCGCCCCAGCCGAGCAGGCGCTTGCCCACGAAATTGCTCGCCACCGCGCCGACCACCAGCAGGATGGCCAGCGTGAGCAGCACGCCGAGCCCGCGCACGTTGTTGTCGTGCAGCCAGTTCTGCCACGCGAGCGGCAGCACCCAGAGGGTCTGGTCGAGCGTGTCGATGATCCACTTCAGCACCGCCAGGGTGATGAACAGCGGAACGATCACCAGCAGGCCGGAGAACAGCCATTTGCGCAGGGCGTGCATCGTGCGTGGCTTTTTTTCAGTCGCTCTTGGCGGCCGCGGCCGGCGCCGGGGCCGGGCTGGCCGCCGGTGCGGGCGCAGGCGCGGGGCTGGAGGAAGCATTTGCCGCCGGCGCGGCGGCAGCAGGCGCAGCGGCCGCATCGCCGTTCTTGGCCGGGGCGGACTCGGGCTTCTTGCCGCCGCCATCGCGGAAGTCGGTCACGTACCAGCCGGAGCCCTTGAGCTGGAAGCCGGCCGCGGTGACTTGCTTCTCGAATGCACTCGCGCCGCACGCCGGGCACACCGTGAGCGGCGCGTCGGACATTTTCTGCAGGGCGTCCTTGGCAAAGCCGCAGGCACTGCACTTGTAGGCGTAGATGGGCATGGAATTGAGTGGGAATTAGTCCGCGCCAGACCACTGGCGCGAAACGCTCGCAAAGCCCTCGATTATAAGGGCCGCCCCTGCCCGGGCGGGCCCGGAGCGGCTCAGGCCGGCTCGGTGGCCAGCATCCGATGCGGCGTGCGGGTGTCGCTCACCCATTGCGGCAGCAGCGATCCGGCGACAAGGCCACCGAACGAAGCGAGCACGCCGGCCAGCTGGGCCGGGAAAGCTTCGCCCCAGGGCGTGTACAGGAAGAGCAGCCACACGCCGATGCCGGCCGCGATGGCCGCCAGCGCGCCCTGCGTGGTGGCGCGGCGCCAGTAGAGGCCGCACACCAGCGGCACGAAGGCGCCGACCAGCGGCACCTGGTAGGCCCCCGACACCAGCTCGTAGATCGGCGTGCCCTGCATGCGGATCGAGTAGGCGAGCACCGCCGCACTGAACACCAGCACCGTGATGCGCATGGTCATGAGGTTCTGCCGGTCGGTGCCCGCGGGGCGGAACTGGCGCCAGATGTTCTCGGTGAAGGTGACGCTCGGCGCCAGCAAGGTGGCCGACGCGGTCGACTTGATGGCCGACAGCAGCGCTCCGAAGAACAGCACCTGCATCACGAACGGCATCTTTTCGAGCACCAGCGTCGGCAGCACCTTCTGGGGATCGTCCTTCAGCAGCAACGCGGTCTGCTCCGGCATGATCAGCAGCGCGCTCGCGACCAGGAACATCGGCACGGCCGCGAACAGGATGTAGGCCACGCCGCCGATCACCGGCCCGCGCGTGGCGCCCTTGACGCTGTTGGCCGACATCACGCGCTGGAACACGTCCTGCTGCGGAATGGAGCCCAGCATCATGGTGATGGCGGCCGCGAAGAAGAAGACCATGTCGTGCCAGTTCGGCTCGGGCCAAAACCTGAACAGGTCCTTGCTGACGGCGAAGGCCAGCACCTTGTCGGCACCGCCGGCCATCTGGCCGGCGAACACCGCGATGATCGCGAGGCCCGCCACCAGGATGATCATCTGGACGAAATCGGTCACCGCGACCGACCACATGCCGCCGAACAGCGTGTACGCGAGGATCGAGAGCACGCCGATCACCATGCCGGCCGCAATGCCGATGGCGCCGCCCGAGAGCACGTTGAACACCAGCCCGAGCGCCGTGACCTGTGCCGACACCCAGCCGAGGTAGCTCAGCATGATGATCAGCGAACACGCCACCTCCACGCCGCGGCCATAGCGCTCGCGGTAGTAGTCGCTGATGGTGAGCAGCGTCATGCGGTAGAGCTTGCCCGCGAAGAACAGGCCCACGAGGATCAGGCAGGTGCCCGCGCCGAAGGGGTCTTCGACCACGCCGTTCAGGCCGCTCTCGATGAACTTGGCGGGAATGCCGAGCACCGTCTCCGAACCGAACCACGTCGCGAACGTGGTCGTCACGATCATGAACAGCGGCAGGTGCCGTCCGGCGATCGCGAAGTCGGTGGTGTTCTTCACCCGCTTCGCGGCATAGAGCCCGATGGCGATGGTGACCAGCAGGTAGACGACAACCAGCGTCAGCAGCACGAGACTTTCTCCTCTAGAACAGATTCACGCGCACCAGCAACTGCATGGCGAGCAACCCCAATACGAATCCCATGCCGCCGTAGATGATGGCCTGCAGCAGCCGGTTGGTGCGCTTCTGCGCGGCCAGCAGCTCGAGCAGTTCGCGCCGGTGGTCGGGCGGCCGATTCTCGAGGTACTCATGCAGCAGGCGCGGCAACTGGGGCAGCAGTTTCGCGTACCGCGGCGCCTCGGCCCGCAGTTGCTGCCAGAGCTTCTTCGGCCCGATCTGGTCGACCATCCACTTCTCGAGGAAGGGCTTGGCCGTGTGCCAGAGGTCGAGCTCGGGGTCGAGCTGGCGGCCCAGGCCCTCGATGTTGAGCAGCGTCTTCTGCAGCAGCACCAGCTGCGGCTGGATCTCGACGTGGAAGCGCCGCGAGGTCTGGAACAGCCGCATCAGCACCATGCCGAGCGAGATCTCCTTGAGCGGGCGATCGAAGTACGGCTCGCAGACGGTGCGGATCGCCGCCTCGAGTTCGTCGATGCGCGTGCCCTCGGGCACCCAGCCGCTCTCGAGGTGCAGCTCGGCCACGCGCTTGTAGTCGCGCCGGAAGAAGGCCACGAAGTTCTGCGCGAGGTATTCCTTGTCCGACTCGGTCAGCGTGCCGATGATGCCGAAGTCGAGCGAGATGTAGCGCCCGAAGGTCTCGGGCTCGAGGCTCACCTGGATGTTGCCCGGGTGCATGTCGGCATGGAAGAAGCCGTCGCGGAACACCTGGGTGAAGAAGATGGTCACGCCGTCGCGCGCGAGCTTGGGAATGTCGACGCCGGCCGCGCGCAGGCGGTCGAGCTGGGCGATCGGCACGCCGTTCATGCGCTCCATCACGATCACCTCGGGATGGCAGAAGTCCCAGAACATCTCGGGGATCAGCACCAGCTCGAGCGAGGCCATGTTGCGCCGCAGCTGGGCGGCATTGGCGGCCTCGCGCACCAGGTCGAGCTCGTCGTGCAGGTACTTGTCGAACTCCGCCACCACCTCGCGCGGCTTCAGGCGCTTGCCGTCGGCCGACAGGTTCTCGACCCAGCCGGCCATCATCGCCATCAGCGCCAGGTCTTTCTCGATCACGCCCTGCATGCTGGGGCGCAAGACCTTGACGGCCACCTCACGCACCTCGCCCGCGCCGGTGCGGATGGTCGCGAAATGCACCTGCGCGATCGACGCGCTTGCGACCGGCGTCTCGTCGAACTGCACGAACACGTCGCCCACGGGCCGGCGGAAGGCCCGCTCGATGGTCGCGATGGCCACCGACGACGGGAACGGCGGCACCCGGTCCTGCAGGAATGCGAGCTCGTCGGCGATGTCGGGCGGCAGCAGGTCGCGGCGCGTCGACAGCACCTGGCCGAACTTGACGAAGATCGGGCCCAGCCGCTCGAGCGCCTCGCGCAGCCGCTGGCCGCGCGGTGCATCGAGATTGCGGCCGATCGAAACCACGCGCGCCACGACGCGCAGCCATGGCTTCTGGAAGCTCGTGAGCACGAGTTCGTCGAGGCCGTAGCGCAGCGCGACCCAGACGATGACGAAGCCGCGATAGAAACGTCTCATTCCTTCTTGCCCGCCCGCGTGCCCGAGGCGAACTGGCGCAGTGCGCCCGCGACGCGGCGCGCGCCCTCTGCCACGGTGTGCGCCGGCACGTCGCCGATCACGCGCGCAAGATCGTCCTCGACGTCCCAGCGCACATGGTCGACCAGCCAGTTGACCTCGGCCGCGAGCTGCACGTCGCCGACGATCTGCACCGCGGGCTTGTCGCCGCGCAGGGTGGCGCGGGCCAGGTCGAACGGAGACTCATCGGTGACGGTGAGCGTGAGTTCGGGCACCGATCCCGGCGGGGCCAGGTCGAGCAGGCCGGCCGGCGTGGCCACCAGCTCCATGGTCACGAAGCGCCACTGGAAGCGGACCACCCGCCCCTGCTGCCGCAGCAGCCGCTGCTGGGCCTCGGGCTCCTGCTGCAGCACGTGGTTGAGAAACAGCACCGCGCGGTGCTGGATCTCGTGCACCGCCCAGGCGGGCGGCTGCAGGCGCTCGCCGACGCGGTTGAAGAGATCGCCGAGAAAAGAAAATGGGGACGATGGTGTGGCCATGTCCCCATTATCGGTTCAGCAGGCGGCCTCGCGGCCGCCGGATTGCGCTGACTACTGCAGCGCCTGGACGCCCGCGACGAGCCAGCCGCTGGTGCCGCTGGTCGGCTTGGTCATGTTCCAGACCTCGCGGAACGGACCCGGGCCGGCCGAGGCGTCTTCGCGGATCATGCCCGAGAACTCCACGCTCGCCATGTAGACGTCGGCCAGCTCTTCGATGCCGAGCAGCTTGGCATCGAGCATCACGACCTCGGTCTTGTTCGACGTGCCGCCCGTGTGGCTGGCGCGGTCCGCCAGCTGGGTGCGGATTTCCTCGACCATCTCGTCCGTCATCATCGAGCGCAGCATGGTCACGTCGGCGCGGTCCCAGGCGTCCTGCAGCGTCACGAAGTTGCGCTTGGCGGCGGCGAGGAAGCCGTCGACGTCGAAGCCGGCCGGAATGCCCCAGCTCTGCGAACCCGCGAGTGCCGAGCCGATCATGCTGCCGCCCGCTGCGGCACCTGCGGCCGAGAGGCTGCTGCCGTGGGCCGGCGAGGCGTCGAAGGCCGCGGTGTTGCGCTCCCAGGGACGGGCCGAGGCGTCGTTACCGACGTTGGACGGGCTGTACTGCGCCGGCGCGCCGGGGTTCGCAGGACCGCCCGCGCCTTCGAACGCGAAGCCGCCGCGGCGGCCTGCTGCGGGCGCTGCTGCCGAGCGCGCCTTGAACATGCGCCAGACGAACAGCGCCGCCATTGCGAGCAGTGCGATCAGCAGGATGTTGGCGAAGCCGGCGCCGAGGCCCAGCGAGTTCGCGAGCCAGGCCAGGCCCAGGCCGGCGGCCAGGCCACCGAGCATCGCGCCCCAGGGGCGCTTCGGCGCCGCAGCGGCAGGTGTCGCGGGTTTCGGCGTCGCGGTGTTCGCGTTTTGCTGCGCGGGCGCGGCCGGCGGCGTCGACTGGCGCTGCGTCACGTTGGACGACTGGCGCCCGAACGACTTGCCGCCGCCGATGCGCGCGGCATCCGCCTGCACGCTGACCAGCACCAGCGCGGCAGCCAGGAACAAAGAACTCAAACTTTTCATCTCGTCGTCTCCTCTTTTCGAGCGAAGTATTCGCCAGATCAACACTTGATTCCAACATGAAGGGCGACCACGCCTCCCGTCATGTTGTGATAGTCCACATGCCCAAAACCGCCCTCTTTCATGAGGGTCTTGAGCTCTTCCTGCGCCGGATGCATCCGGATCGATTCGGCCAGGTAGCGGTAGCTGGCATCGTCGCCGGCCACCAGCTTGCCCAGCCGCGGCAGCACGTTGAACGAATACCAGTCGTAGGCCTTGGCCAGCGGCTTGGCCACCTTCGAGAACTCGAGCACCAGCAGCTTGCCGCGCGGCTTGAGCACGCGGTTCATTTCCTTGAGCGCCGCGTCCTTGTGCGTCATGTTGCGCAGACCGAAAGCCACGGTGACCACGTCGAAATGGTCGTCGGGGAAGGGCAGCTTCTCGGCGTCGCAGACCATCGTTGGCAGCGCCACGCCGGCGTCGAGCAGCCGGTCGCGGCCGGTGCGGAGCATGGCTTCGTTGATATCGGTGTGCACCACCTGACCGCTCGCGCCCACCTTCTTCGAGAAAGCCAGCGCGAGGTCGCCGGTGCCGCCCGCGATGTCGAGCACGCGCGAGCCTTCGCCCACGTTGGCCACCATCACGGTGTAGGCCTTCCATGCGCGATGCAGCCCGGCCGACATGAGGTCGTTCATGAGGTCGTAGCGCGATGCCACGGAGTCGAAGACGCCGCGCACGCGTTGCGCCTTCTCGCTTTCGTCGACCTTCTCGAAGCCGAAATGGGTGGTGCTCATCCGCCTGATGTTAGGGCGGAAGCACTCACCTCAAGCCGCCGACCCTTCGAACCCGGGGGATTTGTTGCTTTTTTCTGCCATCGGACGCGCCGCGAGGCTGCCGCGCGTCAGTGGCTTCCGCAGGCCGAGCCGCCCTTTTCGAGCATCGGCGCATCGCGGTCGACGCCCGCGGCGGCGAGGCGGCGTTCGTACTCGGCCCAGCGCTGCGCCTGGTTGGCGCCGAGCTCGTAGAGCAGGTCCCACGAGAAGATGCCCGAGTCGTGGCCATCGCTGAAGACCGGCTGCACCGCATAGTTGCCCACCGGCTTCAGGTCGGCCAACTCGACATGGCGCTTGCCGGTCTGCAGCACCTCCTCGCCCGGGCCATGGCCCTGCACTTCGGCCGAGGGCGAATAGATGCGCATCAGCTCGAACGGGATCCGGAAGCTCGCGCCGTCCGAGAAGGCAACCTCCAGCACGCGCGACTGGCCGTGCACGGTGATCGATGTGGGCGTCGGTGCGCCGGCTTGCAAACCTGCCATCAGAAACTCCTTGTAGCCAGTTGCGCGATCATCGCAGCCTCGAGCGCGGGCAGGCGGGCGGCGATTTCCGCTTGCCGCGCCGCGTCGGGCGCGCGCTGCGCCGGCGCCCACACGGAACCGGGAAAGTGCGTGTCGTCGGCGAAGCGCGCGATCACGTGCCAGTGCAGGTGCGCCACCATATTGCCGAGCGCCGCGAGGTTGACCTTGGCCGGCGCGAGATGGTCGCGCAGGCACTGCTCGACGAGCGCCACCGCCTCCATGCACAGCATGCGGTCGGCCGCGTCGAGGTCGGAAAACTCCGCGACGTGCGCCCGCCATACCACGCGGTAGAAGCCCGGGAAGCCCGGCTCGTCGGCATGGATCACGCGCAATTTCGCGCCTTCATGCACGAGGCGTCCCCCCGGCCCATCGCAGAGCGGGCAGCCGGGTACGGCAACGGAGGTCGAAGCGCCGGTCACACCAGCACCCGCTCGATGCCGCCCTGGTTGGCAGCCTCCACGTACTGCGGCATCCAGTCGGCGCCGAGCAGCTTGTTGGCCATCTCGACCACGATGTAGTCGGCCTCGAGCAGGCCGTTGTTCAGGTCGTTGCCGTAGCGCGACAGGCCCTGCAGGCAGCTCGGGCAGCTGGTGAGGATCTTCACGTTGTCCTGGGCACCGACCTGGCCGCTGCCGCGCAGCGCGGCCTCGCCCTTCCTGAGCTCTTCCTCCTTGCGGAAGCGGATCTGCGTGGAGATGTCGGGCCGCGACACGCCGAGCGTGCCCGATTCGCCGCAGCAGCGGTCGTTCTTGAGCACGTTGTCGCCGACCAGCGCCTTCACCGTCTTCATCGGATCCTGCTGCTTCATCGGCGAATGGCAGGGGTCGTGGTAGAGGTAGCCGCCGCCGCCCGCATCGGCCAGCGTGATGCCCTTTTCGAGCAGGTATTCGTGGATGTCGATGATGCGGCAGCCCGGGAAGATCTTGTCGAACTGGTAGCCCTGCAGCTGGTCGTAGCAGGTGCCGCAGCTCACCACCACCGTCTTGATGTCGAGGTAGTTGAGCGTGTTGGCCACGCGGTGGAAGAGCACCCGGTTGTCGGTGATCATCTTCTCGGCCTTGTCGAACTGGCCGCTGCCGCGCTGCGGATAGCCGCAGCAAAGATAGCCCGGCGGCAGCACCGTCTGCACGCCCGCGTGCCAGAGCATCGCCTGCGTCGCGAGCCCGACCTGCGAGAACAGGCGCTCCGAGCCGCAGCCCGGAAAGTAGAACACCGCCTCGGTCTCGGCCGTGGTCGTCTTCGGGTCGCGGATGATCGGCACGTAGTCGGCATCCTCGATGTCGAGCAGCGCGCGCGCCGTCTGCTTGGGCAGGTTGCCCGGCATCTTCTTGTTGATGAAGTGGATCACCTGCTCCTTGACCGGCGCCGGCCCGAGCGTGGCCGGCGGTGCCGCGGTCTGCTTCCTGGCAAGCCCGCGCAGCAGGTCGTTGGCGAGGCGCTGCGCCTTGAAGCCGATGCCAACCATGCCCGCGCGCACCGTCTTGATGGTCTGCGGGTTGGTCGCGTTGAGGAAGAACATCGCGGCCGCATTGCCGGGACGGAAGCTCTTCTGCCCCATCTTGCGCAGCAGGTTGCGCATGTTCATCGACACGTCGCCGAAGTCGATCTTCACCGGGCACGGCGTGAGGCACTTGTGGCACACGGTGCAGTGGTCGGCCACGTCCTCGAACTCTTCCCAGTGCTTGATGCTGATGCCGCGGCGCGTCTGCTCCTCGTAGAGGAAGGCCTCCACCAGCAGCGAGGTCGCGAGGATCTTGTTGCGCGGGCTGTAGAGCAGGTTGGCGCGCGGCACGTGCGTGGCGCACACCGGCTTGCACTTGCCGCAGCGCAGGCAGTCCTTCACGCTGTCGGCGATCGCGCCGATGTCGCTCTGCTGCATGATCAGCGACTCGTGGCCCATCAGGCCGAAGCTCGGCGTGTAGGCGTTGGTCAGGTCGGCATGCAGCGCCTCGGCCGGCTGGCCGGCGGGGGCGCGCAGCAGCTTGCCCTTGTTGAAGCGGCCCTCCGGATCGACGCGCCGCTTGTAGTCCATGAACGGCGCAAGCTCTTCGTCGCTCAGGAACTCGAGTTTGGTGATGCCGATGCCGTGCTCGCCCGAGATCACGCCGTCGAGGCTGCGCGCCAGCGCCATGATGCGCACCACTGCGGCATGCGCGGTCTGCAGCATGTCGTAGTTGTCGCTGTTGACGGGGATGTTGGTGTGCACGTTGCCGTCGCCCGCATGCATGTGCAGCGCGACCCAGACCCGGCCCTTGAGCACGCGTTGGTGGATGGCCACGCACTCGGCCACGATCGGCGCGAACTCGGCGCCCGCAAAGATCTCCTGCAGCGGCTGGCGCAGCTGGGTCTTCCAGCTTGCGCGCAGGCTGTGGTCCTGCAGCTGCGCAAACAGCGTGTCGACCTCGCGCAGCCAGCCGGACCACAGCGCGCGCACGTTCTGCACCAGCGCCACGGCCTGCGCCACGCGGTCCTCGAGCAGCTCGGCGGCGGGGATCTCGTGCGCGTCGTCGCTCTTGCCGAGCGGCAGGTTGCCGCGCAGCAGGAAGCCTTCGAGTTCGTCGAGCAGCTGCAGCTTGTTCTTGAGCGACAGCTCGATGTTGATGCGCTCGATGCCGTCGCTGTACTCGGCCATGCGCGGCAGCGGGATCACCTCGTCTTCGTTGATCTTGAAGGCGTTGGTGTGGCGGCTGATGGCCGCCGTGCGCTTGCGGTCGAGCCAGAATTTCTTGCGCGCCTCGGGGCTGATGGCGACAAAGCCTTCGCCGCTGCGCGAATTGGCGATGCGCACCACCTCGGAGGTGACGCGCGCCACGTCGTCGGCGTCGTCGCCCGCGATGTCGCCGAACAGCACCATCTTCGGCAGGCCGCCGTGCTTCTTCGACTTGGTGGCATAGCCCACCGCCTTGAGGTAGCGGTCGTCGAGGTGCTCGAGGCCGGCCAACAGCACGCCCGAGCGCTTCTGCTCGGCGAACATGAAGTCCTTGATCTCGACGATGCTCGGCACCGCATCCTTGGCGTTGCCGAAGAACTCGAGACACACGGTGCGCGTGTGCGCGGGCATCTTGTGCACCACCCAGCGGCAGCTCGTGATGAGGCCGTCGCAGCCTTCCTTCTGGATGCCCGGCAGGCCCGAGAGGAACTTGTCGGTCACGTCCTTGCCGAGGCCTTCCTTGCGGAAGGTGCGGCCCGCGATCTCGAGCCGCTCGGTGCGCAGCGGCGTGCGGCCGTCGGCCGCGAAGTACTGCAGCTCGAACACGGCGCTTTCGGCATCGTGGATCTTGCCGAGGTTGTGGCCGATACGCGTGACCTCGAGCCATTCGGCGTCGGGCGTGACCATGCGCCACGAGGCCAGGTTGTCGAGCGCGGTGCCCCAGAGCACGGCCTTCTTGCCGCCGGCGTTCATCGCAACGTTGCCGCCCACGCACGAAGCCTCGGCCGACGTCGGGTCGACCGCGAACACGTAGCCCGCGCGCTCGGCCGCATCGGCCACGCGCTGGGTGACCACGCCGGCCTCGGTCCAGATCGTGGGCACCGGCGCGTCGAGCCCCGGCAGCGCCACATGCTCGACCTCGGTCATGGCCTCGAGCTTCTCGGTGTTGATGACCACGCTCTTCCAGGTGAGCGGGATGGCGCCGCCGGTGTAGCCGGTGCCGCCGCCGCGCGGGATGATGGTCAGGCCCAGCTCGATGCAGGCGGCCACCAGTGCGGCCATCTCCGCTTCCGTGTCGGGCACCAGCACCACGAACGGGTACTCGACGCGCCAGTCGGTGGCGTCGGTGACGTGGGACACGCGCGACAGGCCGTCGAACTTGATGTTGTCGCGCGCGGTGTGCCGGCGCAGCACCTTCTGGGCCTGACGGCGCAGGGCGGCCGTGTCGCGGAAGGCGGCGTCGAAGGCCTGGACGGCCCCGCGCGCCGCGACCAGCAACTCACCGACCAGGGCGTCGCGCTCGGCGT